>JASJDA010000031.1 GCA_030065755.1 Prochloraceae cyanobacterium
GAGAAAAATAGCGCTGTCCCCATATCCCTCATCAACACTTCTGTTGATATCGGTATATGGGGACGCACTATTTTTCTCACGCATTCATCCCACACTGACACTATCGTGTACAGTGTGGGGCTTCTGCGCTTTAAGCTAAAAACCTTTTTTACTTTGTATTAGCAGATTTAAAAGACATAACTATATCTAATTGGCTGAAAAATGGTTTAGGTACACTTGTGGTTAAAGCAATTGCCTCTACTGAACTTAAAGCCGCTCTTGCTTCTGGAGTAACTGAATCAGACTGGTCTTCAAATACTCGATCGAGTACTTCTATAATTGTGTCAAAATTGTTGATATAAAAATAACCTTCATTTGTCTTTGGCAAATAACTGGCAATAGTAGTAAAAGTTTTATCTTTTGATATGGAATTGTTTGCTTGAATGTTTGTAGTTCGATCGGGAGGAGTGCCAACAGTTAAGATCAAATATTTATCGTTTAGCCAACGATAAGACAAAACTTTTTCTCCTCGAAAATTTAACCATTCAGTTATTTCTTTTCCATTAACATTACTTGTTCTTACCGAGATATCCTTGAAAGATTGTGCTTTTGCTTCTAGTTTTTCCAGAGTTTCTTCAGCTCGCGATCGCTGGCTAGTCGTCCACATTGCCACTGCACTTAACCCGTAATCAGCTAAAAATCCTCTATTTGTGGGAATAACTGCAACGGCAAATTCTCCATCCATCCAGGAAAAAACATCCCGCTCTAGATCGAGATTCATGCTTGTTTCAAAGGACTTTTTGTATTTGTTAAAATTGAATTTTACTATGCGATCTTTAGCTGCTGTAGAAAGGAGTGAAGACCAAGCTATATCGAGTTTTCCAACATTCAATAAAGCAATTGTGTTGTTGGGTAAATAGGATAATATCTCATTGGGAATTATTCTAGTATTTGCTTGATTTTCTTCTGGGTCTAGTTTTGCTAGTGTCTGAAAATGGAGTAGTCCCCGCTCGTTAACAGAAAGCCCCATCATTATTGCTTCTACATCATTTATTTTATCTAAACTTCTAGCAGCCAGTCTTGTCTTTGGTGAAGAGCGCAAAGATGTTTTCATTAGAGTGGCATAATCGGGCATATAGATTCTAATGAGAGCTGTTTCTTTACTAGAATTTTTTAGCCTTATTTTTTGTCGCTCTAGTTTGTCAACAAAAGAAGGTCCCCCTTGCATCGTATCTATTGCCTGATTCATGGTTTCTGAGTCAGAAGCCATAATTAACCTATCGTCGATCGACGCTATATCCAATGGCGCGTTTGTTTGAGTTTTTGTTTCTATAATTAGCACTCCCTTATATCTTCTTGTTTTGAAGCTATTTATGTCATTTTGGTTCGCTCCACCTTGAATTTTGTTCTTAATAAACATTGCCGCTTTAAGCTTATCTTTAATGCCAATAACCGCCAGTACGTTTAGGTTTTCTGGTTCGAGCGTTAATTCTTTTTTATCTGGAGGTAACTTGGCTATCATTATGTTTCCCAGCCAAGGATCGATATCTTTATCGTAATTTATCTTCTTAGATAAAAGTTGCCTTGATAGGGAATCTAGTTCTCGATCGACCATATTTTCGGCTATTTTATAGCCCGTTTCATTTAATTTTGACCAACTTTCTGAGTTAGTGGAGATATAGGTTCCCATCCATGCTTTGTCTGGCACCATCGCAGCAGCTTCCATGGGAGTAAATTCTTTCCCTATATTCCCTATAGTTCGAGTCCATAAATAAGCCCCTCCCACCGTTACAATAGCAACAGCACCTACAACAGTAAAAATACCTTTTTTATAATTTTTCTTAAACATTGACTTTCCTCAAAACTTAGTTAATAAAATCAATCAAACTGTAACGATAGTCTTAACTAGATTCTCATCTATCCGAACAGAAATGTTGAATGTATAAATAAAATTTTACCAAGCACCTGCGGTGCGGGAGTGGGAATGGGGAGTAGGGAGTGGGGAAGAGTATTAATTAAACAGATCGCACCGCATTAAATGGGTTGAATGCACCTGTAAATCTAGAATACGGCATTGACTCATTTACGAGTATTTTGGAACATCCTTGTCTTCTCTTTGAAGCGATCGCCGAGGCTCCTGAACTCCTAAGCAATACAGTAGAAAGGGTTGCCCGTTTGCTTATAGTAGGTTAACAACTTAAAGGACGAGTTCGGCAATAGCTTCATTAAAGGTCGATCGCAACAGAATATTAGGGGGGATTTAGTCAAAGGATTAATATATGCGTTCTATCTCCTCAACCACTTCGTCTTTTACTTTTTCTTCCCAAGCATATTGAATCATCGCTTTTTCAAATTCAGACAGTTTCCAGGATAGGGGAGGTTCATATTCACCTTCGTCATTCAAAAATAAATTCCATTTGTTTTCGTCATTACCATCAGAACTGTATTTTTTTTCGATCGCATCTAAATCCGATTTGTTTATTTGAGGAAACTCAACCTTGACGTATTCGATCGGGAAATTCGCTTGATGCTTCCATTTCTTTTTAAGAATTTCTATCTCCAGATCGTTGCGATCGGTTTGCGTTGAACTGCGAACCTTGAATACCGCTAGCAATGGTCCTGCTAAAGACATCAGCCAACCTGGTTTCTTACTTGAATTGTTATTTGTTTGTGCTGATTCAGCAGTTGTATTGTTATTTTCTGGCGCTGATGAATGAAAAGCATTAATTTGCAGAATGATAATCTTTTTGAGTTTAAAATTTTGCTTTTTGTAGAGCTTTTCTAGTACAACTTTGTCTAGCCATTCTACAGTAGTGAACACGCCAAAATTATCGAAATAGCCGCCATCAGCTACGTGATAGTAGTCTTTTTCTTTTGGCTGTTTAGTAGGATAATGATTGCAACAAATAGGCGTTACGTAAGGAAATGTAGCTGAGAGCCTCGCTGCAGTTGTCAGGTCAATATCATAATTATCCTTACCATATAGGCTGTTAAAGTCTTTATATTTTTTCTCCTCATCGCTTTGCTGAACAAAAGTCATGGGACTGATGAGAAAACGGTAACCATTATCAACTAAGGTGGCATTAAAAACTGGAATGGGAATTTTGCCCTTTAAAACTTCATTACGCCAACTATATAGTGTAGGAGGGTTAGTAGGATCCTGGAGATTCCCTTTCCAATCCATTTCTATAGCTGTACCGCGATCTCCTAATTTGAGGATTTCTGGTATCCAGGGAAATCCGATAAAGCGCCACAGATCTGGGTAAGCTAGTCCCCAACCCGTAGCATCTAAGCTATTAGCTGTTGCACTCTTAAAAATGTCCTTAAACTCTTCTTGTTTCGGGTAACCATCTTCTCCAAAGCGATCGAGATAATACATAGAGCCAACTGAACCACCAGATACAGAACTTATCAAGCCAATAGCTTTGGTAAATTTAGTCCCAAGACCTTCTTCTTCTTCCTTTTTCGGGTCTTCTTGTGAACCTTCTGTTTTCTTGTTAAGTTCTTCTTGTAAACCTGTCAGAACTTTTACCATCCATGCAGCCGCTTGAATTCCTCCCCCACTAGCACATACTACTACTAAAGTGCGATTGTTTTCTTCTTGGCTTTCTAATCGTTTGTGAAGCGCTGTTTTGAAATTATCGATCGCTTTGTTTTCATTGAGTTCGATCTTGTTTTTCTCCTTTTTACAAGAGCAAAGTTCTTTGAGTTGATAATAATGATCTACATTAAATAGACTGTAGATCGAGGCAAATACAACTAGGAAACCAAGCAGTACTGGGATCAGATAATAGTCGAGCAAAAAGGTTGCGCCTCCAAAGAAGAGAATTATCCCTATTGTGATAAACATTAAATAAAAAAGGGCGGGGACATTAAATTTTTCTTCTTCTGTTTGCCCATTTCTTGACTTTTGCTGGCGCAGTAATGAGCAACCCCAAATGCCACTGACTATATAAAACAATAATGCTACTAGCAAAAATCCGGTATTACTCAGATGGGAACCAGTAAGTCCACCTCCTGGTGTCAGATAGCCTATTTTTCCCCCTTGTGGAAGAAGATTAATCAAATTTATTAGCTTTGTTTCTAAGCTAATACGGGAGTGTTCTATATAATTAGCAATAAAACTAGTTAATATATCAAATAACAATAAGACTGTAAATCCTGCTAGTAATATCCACCAGCTAGGTTTAGTGTTAGTTTGATTGTTGTTGTTGTTCAGATATCTTCTAATTTGACTATCTTTTCTAGAACGGTGGATAGCAGTAATGCAGATTGGCAATCCTAATAAAAACGCTAATACATCTTTCCCAGGTTCAATATTTTGCAGAAGGAAATCGATTATTTTATAGGAGCTAATGTCTGTGGATAAAACTTCTTCTACAATATCTTCAACGTCTGCGGATAAAATGTCTCTAACCCATTGCCATCCTTGCGGCGGAGGTATAAAGTCGAAGCGAGTCGGTCCATCAACTAAAATGGTCTCGAAAATATTCCCTACTGCCAATCCAGCTATTACCACCGCCGGAATTACTAAAGCTAATTGCAATTTATTGCGAAATATAAATAAATTTCTCAGAAGAGGGGAGCTAGAAATAAGGGGAAATAAGACTAAGAAAAAGATCCCTAAAATAGGTACGCGCAGGTAGTAAATATATTGGTGAAATAACGCTATCAGCGTTACTAGGAGAACAATTGCTACTAATAGAGTCTTGTTAAATTTCATTTTTCCCGTTGCGACTGCGATTTTATTGATAGATATACCTTGTAGCCTTGGTTTTAGTACCTTGCTAGGAACCGATCGAGCTATAAAGTTGACTGGGAAAAATATAGCATAATTTTTCAACTTTCAGAACTATCTTAAATGTCGCGAGAGGACTCCCGTTAAACCGACGCTAGGAGATTAACGGCGAGAGCGTCAAGATTAGCAATCGTCGATCGCGGCGAAGTTCCATCAGTGGCGATCGTGCCAAGTAGATCTAACTCAGGTAAATTAGACTTCGCAGCAGTTGTCGAGGAAGGGAAATGTGGGGAGAATTGGGAGATAGGGGAGAGGGGTAAAAATTTTCCTCAACTGCCTCAACTGCCCACTCTCCGAAACAGTTAATTACAAAGCACCTGCAGCGGTTTTATCGAGAATCCCGCCACTTAAATGAGAAGTAATATTAATTGCTTGCAAGACTGGTAAACCTTCCGCACCTTCAGGATAGTCTATGACGCTAACTGCACCATTACCCTGTTTAATATTCCAGAAATTGTCTGTTTTCAAGCCCATTAAATAACAAATAATTACCTTATTGATGGCATCGTGTGCTGTAATTATGCCAGTTTGAGGCGATCGAGAATTAGAGTAGGTTCGTGCAATTTCATTCCAAGCAGCGATCGCTCTATCCCAAACCTGCTGTAAGTTTTCTCCTTCTGGCATTTGTACTGTTTCTGGTGCTTCTTGCCATTTTTGCAGCATTCCAGGAAATTCTGCCTCTACTTCTTCTTTTAATTTCCCTTCCCAGAGTCCGTGACTAATTTCTTCGAGTTGAGGGTTAGATTCTAACTTGACATTTGCATGATTTTCTAGGACTATTTCTGCTGTTTCTTTGGGACGCAATAAGTGACTAGTTACGGCAAAGTCTATTTGTACGTCTTTGAGGAATTCAGCAGCTTGTTGACCTTGTTTTTTGCCATTTTCATTGAGAGGAATATCTTTAATTCCTTGAAATCTAGAAACCCGATTCCATTCTGTTTCGCCGTGACGTATTAATAATAAACGAGGGCCAGAATGGCGGGGACGAGGTGGAGGGAGAGGAATACCTAAGTGAGAGGTTTGATTTAAAGATTCTAACTCCACCGAGTCGCCAAAATCGCCAGTAAAATTGAGAACGTTGATGCAACAATTAGACTGCTGGATAGAATGGTAACGATCGACTGGAACGCCAATAGCACTCATAATTAAACAGCGATTAATACCATTGTGCGCCACAATTAAAATTGTTTTACCCTGGTGTTGAGGGATAATTTCTTGCCAAAATTTCTGTGCTTGAGAGTAGAGAGAGGGGACGGGGAAATGTTCTTTTTCTCCTTCTGGAGTAGATAACACCATTTTGAATTCGCGAGGACGTTGTTTCCAACAGCGATACTCTTCGCCAAATTTTTCTTTAACCTCAGTCTTGGTTAAATTTTCCCACAGGGGTAAATCGATTTCTTGTAATTTCTCGTGGGTCTGTAAGCTAGGGGCGTTATTCAGACAGTCTCGAATAGTTTGGGCTGTTTGTTGCGCCCGTTTGAGGGGACTACAATAAAAGGCATCAAAACTGAGATTATTGAGAGCATCGCCTACCATTATGGCATCAGCACGACCTTTTTCGGTTAAGACTGATTCATCCGATCGACCTTGAATTTTTTGAAGGGCATTGTAGCTACTTTGTCCGTGACGGACAATAATTACACGAGTACTCAAGCTATCTTACCTCCTTTTACCGCTTTCCTAATATCACCAGGTAATAGATTAACCTAGTTAGTGGTGCAGTTTACGATCGAGCCATAATGCTCAACGAACTGCGATAATTATTTAGTTAGAAAATCCCATCTTAAAAATAAATGAAAGGCAAGTGGTTGAAGCGGTTAATTTTGAGCGTGTTAACTATAGTGGCGATCGTCACAATAGTGCAGTCTCTGGGTGAGAGTTTTAGTAAGCCCCAATTTCAAACTCGTTTAGAACTATATCAAACCGATCTAATCTTGCACGCAGCAGAGTATAAACTCGAAGACTCAGACGATGTCAGTAGCTCTTTGCAAGCAGCGATCGGTGACAATCCTTACTACAGTGCTGAAGAACAATATCAAAATGCCCTCCAAGCTGCTCAAATTAATCTTACTAATCTTCAAACCCAACTGCAACAACTCCCACTATCATCTAATATTGTCGAGCAACAGGCACAATTAGAAAGGGAAATTCAACAAGAAGAAAACTTTATTGACGAACTCAATCTAAAAATAGGAATCTTAGAAGTCGAACAAGGAAATATAGAAACAGCCCAAACAACTTGGAATCAATTAATTGAAAGCAATCAACAGCCAACAACTCAAACAGTAATTTCACAAACAGCTAGAGTTCTCCAAGACTTGTGGAGTGAATCTCCAACCTTATCTGAAGATAGTCGTTATTCGATCGTAGCTAATAATTTAGAGGGCTGGTTTCGCTATTACGCACTCAAACAACTCAATGGATTACAAGCAAATGAAAGTGAGTTGTTAACTTTGGAAGCAACAGAACAAGAAATTGCCTCTCAAGCTATTTTTAAATTAGCTCTAATTGCTGGCGTTCCTTATTTATCAGGAGCTTTAGGAGTAATCCTATTAATATTTTTGCTAATTCAATTATTGCTTCAAAAAGAGCGCTCTATTTTAGCAATTAACAATAATTTTTCTTGGGAAACTCCTTGGGATGGGGAAACTGTTTGGCAAGTAATTATTATCGGCTTTTTCTCTGTAAGTCAAATAGTAATTCCCATATTGATTGGCATATCTGGGGTAAATCCTTCTGGTTTTAGTTTGCGTTTTAAAGCTTTGTATGTTTTAGTAACCTATTTACTCATGGCTGCTGGTGGGTTATTAGTACTGTATTTTTCGATTAAACCTTTCTTTCCTCTACCCAAAGACTGGTTTAAGTTTCAATGGCTTAGTAACTGGATTTTCTGGGGATTAGGGGGCTATTTAGTTGCCGTACCTTTAGTGGTTTTAGTATCAATAATCAATCAACAATTTTGGCAAGGACAGGGTGGGAGTAATCCACTTTTATTTCTAGCTGTGCAAGCACAAGATAAAGTAGCCTTGGCGATCTTTTTCGTCACAGCATCGATCGCCGCACCAGTATTTGAAGAGATTATTTTTCGAGGCTTTTTGTTATCTTCTCTAACTCGATATATACCTGTTTGGAGCGCGATTTTAGCCAGTAGCTTGCTATTTGCGATCGCTCACCTCAGTCTCTCAGAAGTCGCACCGCTGACTACTCTAGGAATTATTTTAGGGTTTGTTTATACGCGATCGCGCAACCTACTTTCTTCAATGCTGTTACACAGTCTTTGGAATGGGGGAACTTTATTTAGTTTGTTTATTTTAGGAAGTGGAGCGGGTTGAAAAATAATATATATCGTCAGAAATTTTGAATGGTAATTATGACGATCGACAATAAAATCATCGATCGTCTAAGTACGCATAAAGCGCTCTCTTCTGTTTTATGATTCGCTTGTCATACTTTGCTCTAATGACTGCTGCAAGCGAACTTTATCTAATCCTTTTTGAGAGAGTAACAACCAAGATTGAATTAAGTCTGGCCCTTGTAATTCTCCCATTAAAGCGGCACGAAGCGATCGCATGACTAAGCCTTTTTTGACTTTCGCTTGTTTGGTCACTTTTTTGACTATATCTTTAGCATCGTCTTGAGTGAGTTGAGAGTAACTTTCAATTGCTTCTTTTATGCTGGTGAGGATTTCTCCTACTCCTTCTTTTTGCAATTGCTCGATCGCGTCTTCGCTATATTCTAGTGACTCTCCCAACAGCAAGCGGCTTTCTTTTGGCGCGTCGCTCAAACGAGTTAAACTAGGGCCAATTAAAGCTGTCAAAGTTTCTAACCAGGGTCGATCGCTTTCTAAATCCACTTTATACCCTGCTTTTTGCCAGTAAGGAACTAACAATTCCACTAGCTTGTCTGCTGGCATATTATGAATATACTGAGAATTGATCCAATCTAATTTTGCCCAATCGAATTTTGCTCCTGCTTTGTTAACCCGATCGAGGTCAAATTTTTCTGCTGCTTGAGATAGGGTAAAAATTTCCTCGGTTGAGTCTGGTGGAGTCCAACCAAGCAAACTCATATAATTTGCCATTGCTTCTGGCAAAAATCCCATTTCTTTGAAGTCGTCAATGGACGTAACTCCATCTCTTTTGGACAATTTCTGTCCTTTCTCATTCAAAATTAGGGGGGTGTGGGCAAATTCTGGCACTTTTGCCCCTAGCGCTTCGTAAAGTAGAATTTGTTTGGCAGTGTTAGCTATGTGGTCTTCTCCTCGGACGACGTGGGTAATTCCCATATCCGTGTCATCTACTACCACTGCTAGGTTATATAATGGCTGACCGAATTCTGCTTCGGGGTTTTCTGCAGCGCGGGCTATGACCATATCGCCCCCTAGATCGCTAGCTTTCCAGGTTACTTTTCCCCTAACCAGATCGTTCCATTCTATAAGCCTTTCGTCTTCTATTTTAAAGCGAATTACTGGTCTGCGTCCTTCGGCTACAAACGCTGCTTTTTCTTCTTCTGTGAGGTTGCGGTGGCGGTTGTCGTAGCGGGGGGCTTGCTTTCTAGCTTTTTGTGCCTCCCGCATCTGTTCTAATTCTTCTGACGTACAATAGCACCGATAGGCTAAGCCTTTATCTAATAATTGTTGAATTGCCTTTTTGTAGAGATCTAATCTGTTAGTTTGAAAAAATGGCCCTTCATCCCAATTTAAACCCAGCCAAGTGAGTCCCGATTTGATGTTCTCAGTGTATTCTGGGCGCGATCGCTCCGTGTCCGTGTCTTCTATTCGCAGTATAAATTTACCGCCCTGGTGACGGGCAAACAGCCAGTTAAATACTGCTGTTCTCGCTGTTCCTATATGTAAATTTCCTGTTGGAGAAGGAGCAATGCGAACTCTTACCGTCACTATCTGTCCTCTTTTCTTTCTTTATCTAGTTTCTTGCTAGATATTCATTGTAAGCTCCCCCTGCTCTAAAGAGAAGAGGCTTTCACCTCCGTTTCAATAAAGCAAGTTACATTTTAGTAGCCCTCACCAATAACTCTACTCAGAATATAGTGTCTGTTTAGCGTAGTTTATTTTTATGCGATGGCTAGGAATAACGTATTTAATTTAAGATTGTCTGATGAATAATTATTAAGAATTAAAGCTTATGCAAAGTCTAAACAGATGTCACCAGCCAAAGCACTAAGGGATTATATTAAACGACTACCAAAAATTAATCCTGACGGCGGTTTTAACCGCTGCGTCTCATTTCCTCCGTCCTATGAATAAGGTCTGCTTCCACGCTTCCGTGTTATTTTCTTAACATATTTATTCTATTTTTTTTTCTACGGGACTGACGGGGCTCGAACCCGCGACCTCCTGCGTGACAGGCAGGCATTCTAACCAACTGAACTACAGTCCCAATTTTTTATCCGCATCTCATCATAACAACTATTCAATTTATTTGTCAAGTTTTTTTTTGTCAGAAGCGAAGGCCAATTTCGATCTTTCTTATGAAAACTTAAAAATACTATTTGGCGATCGTCAATCCTCCATACTGAAGCGTTAGATTATCTATATTAATGTCGAAAGTAACCTCAAGGAGACTCTGTGCTGGAGTTATACCAATTCGAGCTGTCGCAATACTCAGAAAAGGTGCGCCTGATTCTAGACTACAAAGGACTAGAATACAAAAAAATAGAAGTAACTCCTGGTGTGGGACAAGTGGAAGTGTTTCGCCTCTCCGGTCAGTCCAAAGTGCCAGTTTTAAAGGATGGAGATACAGTCGTTGCTGATTCGACTGAAATTGCCTTTTATCTAGACCGCAAATACCCTGAAAAACCAATTATTCCTACCGATCCCCTACAAAGAGGACTGTGCTTGTTAATGGAAGAATGGGCAGATGAATCCATCGGGATTAAGGGTCGTAAAGCTTTTTTGGGAGCATTGAACCAAAATCAGAACTTTCGCACTTCTATTTTGCCCCAAGAGACTCCCGATTTGCTCAAAAACTTAGTAGGTGCAGTCCCGTCTGAATTGCTTTATATTTTGGGAACTCCTCTCGGTTCGGGTCGGGATGCAGTTAAGGAAGCCCAAAGAGATATCAAACGAGATTTAGAAGCTCTCTGTCTAATTCTGACTGAACGTGCCCATCTAGTTGGCGGTCAAATTACTTTAGCAGATTTAGCTGTAGCTGGACTTAGTATTATTCTCAAGTTCCCAGCAGGTTCTTATCTGAATTTACCAAAAGAACTTCAAGGAAAAGGTATTCCTGGTTTGGCTGACAATAGTGCTTACGAGCCATTTTTCAACTGGCGCGATCGTCTTTATTCTGAGTATCGCAAGCCATTGGCTTCTACTAGCACTTCAAATTCATCTCCTACTTCTATAGAAATCGAATAATTCACCTAGAGGCGATTACTTAACTCAATAGAAGTCGGTTAAAGGGAATAGGGAACTGTTATTTCCTGCTCCCTGTTCCCTGTTCCCTGTCAAGCACTCGCCTCCAGAGGAGATCGGGCTAAAGATTTATGTTAGAAATACTTTCCTTGCTGGGAGGATGTTTTTCTTTGCTAAATACTCGTGAATTTGTTGAGGAGTAAGTTTGCACAAATCTTTTGCTAACTCTATAACCTTAATATTTTTTACCAGTAATGGGCTTAATACTTCTCGCAACAACCCTAATATTTGAGGTTCGGCAACCAAAATAACTTCTACAGCTTGGGAAACCTGACTCAATCGAACAATTTCACTGACAATATCTTTGGCAAAACTGCGCTCGAATTCGATCGCGTGAGACTCTCGGCGATCGTCGTAGCCGTGTGCTTGACCGTTGGAACCGCGATTGCGTCCTGTTTTAGTATTTGCCCAAAGTTCTTTACCCTGGAGTTCGTTAGCCTGATTGCACAGACATTGACTTTCAACTAAATTTGGCCCTGACTGGTATTCGGGTAATTTTGCTGATTCTAGTTTAAAAAAGCGAGCTCTCGTTCCATCAATAACTGCAACTATGGATTGATTCATTTTTAACCAGACATTAAGCATTTAATAATTTTATCTTTACCACGCGAAATTGTGGTGCGATCGCACTGTGAAATAAAGCTTAAACTTCATCTCTTTTAGGGCGCGAATACTCTCAAAATAGTTTTGGGAAAGGATTCACTATTAAAAAAAAGCGATCGCACTATCGTCTTCCCCTACTGGGCGATCGCAACTACTATGGAGTTAAGTGGCTGGAGAAGATCTCAATGCAAACCACAGCATCAATACCAAAATTAATACGCTGCTTTTTACGATGAGGTAAATTGTAGCATTATTGTAGAGAAAAACGTTCGTCATTTTTTCCCTCTCCTTTTGCAACTCTAAAGGAGAGATGTTAGGCTTCACACAATCTCAATAAGATCTACCAAGGCTTGAAGCACTATCACTTTAGTGGGGGGTGCTAACTAAGTTAAGTTAGAGGTTAAACAGGGCGCGATCGCCTTCATCTCTCTATTTGTTTCTATCTTGCTACTAAAAACGGTTGCGATCGCTAATTGTTTACCAAATTTTAATGTCTATTCAGTTTTCTTCTCATTTTTTGGTCGCCAACCTTTTTTTACTACCTGACGAGATCTAGCAATTACCAAAGCATCGTCGGGAACGTCTTCTGTAACTACACTTCCTGCAGCCACATTTACGTCTTCTCCTAAATTGACTGGTGCAACTAAAACGCTATTAGAACCTGTTTTAGTGCCGCTACCGATCGTGGTCGGATGCTTGTAAGTTCCGTCATAATTGGCTGTAATCGTTCCTGCTCCTATGTTAACGCGATCGCCTAAGATAGCATCCCCCAAATATGACAAGTGAGCTACATTGGTATTATTTCCTACCTCTGTCTTTTTCAACTCGACAAAATTACCAATTCGGCACGACTGACCTATCTTGACATTTCCGCGTAAATGTGCATATGGTCCAATTCTACTTCCAGATTCTACCCGAGAGTTTGTCACCACAGAATAGAGAACGGTAACATTTTCCCCAATATAACTATTTTCGATCGACGTTCCAGGGCCTATGCGACTGCCAGAACCAATAAAAGTATTGCCCCTAATGTGAGTTTGGGGTTCAATAATTACGTCTGGCTGTAATTCTACGGTGTCGTCAATAGTAATACTATCTGGGTCGAGCGCCGTAACTCCTGCTGTCATCCAAGCATCTTTGACCCGCGTTTGCAGAATTTTATAAGCTGTTGCTAATTGCTTGCGATCGTTAATTCCAGTAATTTCTAAATAATCTTCCACGTCATAAGCCATTACTGGTTCTAAAAATTTAACTACATCTGTTAAATAATATTCCTGCTGATCGTTATCTGTAGTTAATTTTGGCAGTACTTGCGCCATTTTCGGCCAATTGAAACAGTAAACCCCTGCATTAATGCGGTTATTTTGCTTTTGCGCTGCGGTACAATCTCGATCTTCAATAATTTGTTCGACCAAATTATTTTGGTCGCAGAACACCCTTCCGTAGCCTTTAGGATCGGGTAAACGAGCGGTCAAAATGGTAGCCGCGTTCTGATTTACTATGTGAATATCTAATAAATTTTTTAGAGTTTCGGGTCGCAATAAAGGAACGTCTCCATTTAAAACGACTAAATCGTCGTTAAAGCCTTGTAGGTGGGGCAAAAGTTGTTGAATGGCGTGACCTGTTCCCAATTGTTCGGTCTGTTCGACGTATTCTAAGTTGGGATTTTTTTGGAGGGTTTGTTTGACAAGTTGGGCTTTATAGCCAACTATTACTAAAGATCTTGTCGGCTCGATCGACTGACAACTATTGAGAACCCTTTCCACTAGCGTTCTTCCCCCTAAAGGATGTAAAACTTTAGGTAGGTCAGATTTCATGCGGGTTCCGCGTCCGGCTGCTAATATTGCTACCGCTACCATCGCTCTTATCTCTTAGTTGTTCCGACCAGAGTATAGCGCGTTCTGAGCAGATTCGATCGCTCATTCGCAAAGCTCAGCTCTATTTTTATCTCATTCCCACTTCAGAAACTATTTGGCTAGCATTAATAAATGCTGTAAACTTTCCTACCAGTTTTGAATTGCGCCATCCTTTAGCTGCTTCTTCTGCGAGAATGTCTAAAGCTTCAGTGGGAGTCAGTGGCTTTTTATAAGGTCGTTCGCTGATTAAGGCTTCATAGATATCGAGAATTTGAAATATTTGTGCCAGCCAAGGAATTTCATTACCCTTCAAACTGTCAGGATAACCACTACCGTCCCAACGTTCGTGATGATGCCTAATAATTGGCAGTATGCCTCGTCCTTTTAGTGGCTGACAAATTTTTTCTCCTACTAAGACGTGCTTTTCGATCGTCTCTCGTTCGGAGTCAGTGAGTTTCCCTTTTTTGAGCAGTACGGAATCTGGAACGGCTACTGTGCCAATATCGTGTAGATAGGCTGCGTATACCAAATTTTTTATATCTTCTTTGGATAATTCTAGATACTCCCCAAAGGATTTAGCTAAAGATATGAGTTCGGCAAAAGAGTGTCTGCGATCGCAACTTCTACTTTCAATTGCTGTTGCTATTGAGAATAGCAATTGTTCGGTTTGGTCTAAACCTTCATAAAGGCGCTTTTGCTCTATTATCGATCGTACCCTTGCCGAAAGTAGCAGGCGATCGAGGGGTTTAACCAGCAGATCGTCACCTCCTGACTCTATGCATCTCAGACGAGATTTTCTATCGTCGGAAACTCCTGTTAAAATTATTCTTGTCAAACAAGTTCGTCTATCTTGCTTGATGTGCTTACACACTTCAAATCCATCTGTGTAAGGCATCATCACGTCCAGCAATACTAAATCTGGGTTATTTCGTACTACCTGAGTGATGATATCTGAGTTTCCATCTGTCTCTACTACCTGATAGCCATCTAATGACAGCAAATCTAACATTTGAGTACGGCTATAGAGATTGTTATCTACAACAAGAATTTTGGCGGAATCGGATTTAAAAATATTCACGGCGCACTATATTATCGCTAATTTATATCCTCCAATTGGCTTATTTATTTTTCCTATATGGAGATTTTTATTGGGGCCTATCTTTGGCGAAGCCAAGGAAGCAGGCACTCTAATAAGCGGAGCTATACTTTAACGAAAACTTAATACAGTATGGCAGAAACAAGTCATTAATGTCTTTAGTTTTTCTTTTTTTCCTTTTTGGCGAATTTATAAAAATCATCTTTTCATATAAATATTGTAATGCGGCATTGCCTTGTTAGGATTAAGTTCAGTGAATCCACGTAATTTAACTAATTATCTAAGAACAACTTTAGTGGATCTTACTTGGATTGTTCGTCGTTTATTTAGTTTTTTTTCTTAAATTTAAGTGATATCACTTACTCGATCTTTTGGATATTTATTTTCGATTGTGCTAATAACTCTTTCGAATTATAGTACATTTTAATTGTTAATTTGATTATTTCGAGTCATGGTAATCAGACCAACGCTTTTTCCAACGGGTAGTAGGTTCCAAATAACTAGCTTGTTGTTCGGCAAATCGTCGCTGACAAATAAGTTGAGGTGAATCTTTTAATTGAGGATCTCTATAGGGAACAGCCGCACGGGTATTTAAATGTTCTAATTCTTGCTGGGATAGGGGGGGAATTTCTGTGGCGACTTTGCCAGCAACTGTTCCTGGCGATCGTCGGCCAATACGACTAGTCGAGCCAAACTTTAACCCAGTTAAGCCTATAGCCGCGCGTACCGGAGCAGCACAAGAGTATGTAGCAAGTCTTCCTGTAGGTGCTAGACACATTGCTACTAATTGCAAAAATTCTACTGTCCACAGTTGGGGGCATTTGGGTGGAGAAAAGGGATCGAGAAAAATGGCATCGGCCCTAAAGGGGGAATTGAGTACTTGTTGAATGGTTTTTCGGGCGTCCCCTAGCAATAGCTTCCCTTGTAATTGGGGGGTTTTAATTTCTCCTGATTCTGCTAATGCAGTTAGCGATCGGCAGATTGTTTGGGGCCACCCATTTAGTAATTGACCCTCGACAGCCTGACGAGGCACTCTCAAATCTATCTCTAAAGCAATAAGCTCGACGCAGCATTCAGGATTGATAGATTGAATAGTTGTTAGTGCCGCCGCACTATTGTAACCAAGTCCGTAGCAAATATCTAACAGGCACAATCTAGAATTAACTCGCGCTTTTTCAGCTATATTACAGGGTTTGACAAATTTTTGGGCTGCTTCTAACTTAGCCCCAGCTCTCGAATGAAAAGCTTCGCCCAACTCGTGGTTAAAGAAGGTAAAAGAACCATCTTCTGTTAATTTGGGTTCAAACGACATTTTATTTTCAGGAGCAGCAAAGGATAGTATTTGTAATGCTATTTCAGTACTTATAAGAAGTTGTTAAAATTTAATTAAGGCTCCAATAACAAAAATAGTATGAAAGATCGGGATCTATTCAAAGATGAAAAACTCAAGCGATTGGAATTGTCAATTTACCTGACGCCAATAATAGGAGTTTTTCCCTCCCTCTGGAAGCTCTACATAAAACAAGGAGATATGGCTCCTGGCGAGGCAGAACAGTCGCCTCATAGCGCATCTCTTCGAGAGCGCGACAGGAAAAATGCCAGTCGTTTATCTGTCACTTTAGCGGCAATCTGGCTGATAGCTTACAGCTTACTCTGGCTTGGAACTAACGAATCTTCTCAGATCTTAACGTTTCGATTACTATATATAAACAGTCTGTTAACTTCTGGCTATTTTTTAACGTGCATAGTTTTAATAGTGCGTCTCTGGCAAGGTAAGTCGCTAAAATTACCAGGGATTAGCCAAATTTCCGATAAAATCAGCACAAAAACATATACTAAACCATAAAAGATCCAAGTTCATAAAAGTTAAAGGTAATACAGGTTGAAAAGTACGATATTAACCGATAACGTATACCCTATTAAATTAATAGCCTACTGTCGGTAGCAATTCCCTCTTCAGAATAATGTAATGAAGAAACTAAAGATAGGTCAGTAAACGTCAACATATATAAATGACTGCGCGGTTAACTCAAACGTGGCTGCGCGACTCTATTTTCTACTCTCGTATCCCCAACTGAAAAAATAACAACTATAAAGGTGTGAGGAAGTTTGTGTCAGCTAGAAAAATGCGTGAAAAAAGCCGTATAAAGCCCGATCGTAATGCTAGGCTCAAAAAACCAGATGGAAAGACAATAAAAGGCTCTCTAGTATTTATCTGGTTAGGTTTAACTGGACTGGCAATGCTTTCAGCAGCAGCGGGAGCAATGCTTGCAGTATCTCTTTCATCCACCCCTCTGCAAAAACAAGAGTTAACTCCTGAAGAAAAAAAAGTATTTAACCAAGACAAAACCGTCTCGCCAAATCCTCTACAAATACCTAAATTGAATCGAACGGTAAATATATTGGTTTTAGGTATCAAAGTTATTACATCCGATCTCAAGCAAAACTATTCTGACACAGATCTTGGATATCAAGCTTTAGTTAACTCTTTCGAGGGTCTCAGCGATAGTATGCTGTTGCTGCGATTTGACCCTGAAAAAGAAAAATTGACCGTACTTTCTATTCCTCGCGATACTAGGGTCTACCTGAAAGGATACGGGATTAGAAAAATTAATTCTGCTAATTATATAAGTGGTCCTGCACTATCGACTCAAGCGGTAAGCGATCTCTTAGAAGGAGTATCTATAGATCGCTACGTGCGGATCAACGTACAAGGGGTGGAAAAACTGATCGATGCCTTGGGTGGGGTGAACCTTTACGTACCCAAGGACATGAAGTATACCGACCACAGCCAACACCTCTACATCGATCTAAAAGAGGGGGAACAACACCTAGACGGCAATAAAGCAATGCAGTTTTTGCGCTTTCGCTACGATCGCTACGGGGATATTGGTCGGGTACAGCGACAACAAATGTTCTTCCGAGCCCTTCAAGAACAGGCTCTCAAGCCACGTACTGTCATGCGACTGCCAAAAATACTTTCTATTCTCGAATCCCACATCGATACTAACTTATCTGTAGAAGAGTTATTAGCTTTGGGTAATTTTGCATCCCATACTGATAGATCGGACGTACAAATGCTCATGGTGCCAGGGGACTACAACGGTAATGGCAAGAACGGGATTAGCTACTGGCTGCCCAGTTATCGCCGCATTCGAGAAATGATGGCGGAGCATTTCAATGTGGGAGAGAGTCATTCTGAGTGGGAGGTTCCTGACCCAGCCAAGGTAAGGATCGCTATTCAAGATAGTACTGGAGATTCCGAAGCAGTGCAAACTGTTGTTACTCGCCTGCAAGAAGCTGGCTACCGCAGAATTTATTTGGGCGATCGCTGGAACGAACCCCTGGATTTGACTAGGATTATCGCTCAAAAAGGAGATGACGGATCTGCAGCAGTTATTCGCGTCAATTTAGGAATAGGAGAAGTCTTGGTAGAAAGTACTGGCGTGTTGGGTTCTGACGTAACAATAGCATTGGGCGAGGACTGGCGAGAACTGCTAAATTCTAGTAAATACCTTTCACCAGTACCTGAATCTTCCTTTTCTCAAGAATAAATCCCTATTTCTCGCCCCCGAAGATCGCGCCGCCATTAATCAATTAATCAATTGGCACAAAATCGTAACCACTAGAAAAATTATTAGACTTAACGAGCCTTACTAATTGAACTTTTGACTTGCGATCGCCCCAAGGGAAAAACTCGATTTTACCTGATGCTCCAGTGATGGAAAAATCTGGGTTAGATAGTTCTTCTTTGATCCCATCGCGAGTAGGATTGATTTCTATGGCGGCAATCAAAGATTTTGTAGCATCGTAGGCTAAAATTGTGCGCCAGCTTACTCGGGAAGTTCGCCATAGCTTTTTAGACAAAGAGCTAAAGTCTGGCTCCATAACTCGATCGATATGCCAAGGTATTGCTATTATCATCCCCTCTGAAAATTGAGGATGAATTGTTAAAGTTTTAGGGGTATAAACATCATCTCCTCCTAGTAACGGGAGCTTTTTTCTGTTGACACTAACCACCTGAAGTGCTTCATCTATTGTGCTAACACTGGCTGCTAACATTAAGACTTGTGCGCCTTTTTCATTTGCCTCATTTACTTTTTTATAAGCATCAAAGCCAGATTTAGAAAAGTTAAATTCAGCAACAATATCTCCTCCTTTTGCAAATACAGAAATGCTGAATTCAGATTTGAGGGAACGGCTATATCCACTCTTAGCATTGAAAAAAACAGCGACTTTTTTTTGTCCCATCTCGTCCAACATATAGTCGGCTAATGCTTTTGCTGCAATTGAATCGCTCGGAACAGTGCGAAAAACGTAGTCGCTAAAGTCTGATAATTTAACTGAGGTACTAACGGGGGAAATGGCAACTAACTTTTCTTTATCGTAGATTTCTCCTGCTGCTAAAGTAGTATCGCTAGCATAATGACCCACTACTCCTAGGATGTCCTTATTTTTGGTAAACTCTATGGCAATTTTCTGGGCAATTTCTGGATTTTCTCGATCGTCAGCTAGCAATACTTTTAGAGGTATTCCGTTAATTTTCTCCTGTGAATTATTTATTTTATATTGAGCTTGAGCTACCCCTCTCATCATCTCCAAAGCCCCATTTGGATCGCTACTAATTGGCACGGACAAAGCGATAGTATAGTGTCGCTCTTGACCTATGCGTGCATTGTTTAAATAAATTCTAGTCTCGGGTTCATTTTTATAGCGATCGAGTGCTTTTTGAAAATGATTTGCCGCTTCCTCAAAGTTGCCAGCAGCCATTGCTCGAACCCCTTTCTGTTTTTGCGAGCTTTTTTTTTCTTTTATAAGTATTTTTTCCCCGAAACTAATTTGTTGTTTTACTGCTACATTACTATCAGTTTTCGAGTCTTTTTTAATTGGAGTATTTTTAACAATTTCTTTAACAACTTCTGAATTTAAAGTTTGATTTTCAGAAGTTGGAGTTAGGTTCGGCATTAGTGAAAGACTAACTGCCAATAAAATTCCCGCAATAAACAGAATAATAAAAAGTATAATAATTTCATTTCTTTTTGACATAGTAATCTTATTAATTCTATTTTTTTATCTATTAATAAAATACTTGATAATTTGATGAGATACTCTTAAAATAATAGCAATTAAACCGGATATTAAAGTAATAAATAACAACACAAAAAAGAAATCAGCTTTTAACGAAAAATTTTTCGATATTTGCAAACTATTAAAAATATTAAATCCTATGAAAGTTGGAATTATAGCAATAATTATCCAAGAAATTTTTTCAAAAAATGAAACTCTTTGAAGAAAAATCCCTGCGATCGTAATTGCTACGATCGACAGCCAAAGTTGAGTGCTAATCCACACTGTGCCGAGAAAACTAATCAGGGCGATCGCTATACATTTATCTACAGAATTAAGAAGATTTATAGGAGCTAACCATTTGCTGACAGAAAAATTAGCAAGTAATCTTCTTAATTTATTTGATTCTGTTAAATCTGATAATTGAGAAAATAACAAACTTTCTTTTACCGTCATATAAAAACTCATAGCTTTTGAAGGAGGGTCGGCAAAAGTTTTGCGTTTGTTGTTTTGAGTTATATCTGTTGTTAATATGACTTTTCTGTTTAGTAGGGGCGTGTCGATGTTGAACTGTCTCAAAGCTGCTAAAACTTCAGAAGCAGATTTATAGCGATATAGCCAATCTTTAAGGACCATTTTCTCTAGTATTGATTTAAGCTTTGGATTCATTTGTACTCGATCGGACCATCTTAACTCCCCTGTATGTCGATCTCTGTCCAAATCCTGCGGTCTCAATCCAGTTAAAGCTTGAATGGCGATGATTCCTACTGCATATACGTCGCTAGACAATTTGGCTTTTCCTGCTGCTTGTTCGTTGGGCATATAACCTGGAGTCCCGATAATTGTTCCGATTGTACTCAGTCCAGAATTATCGTCGAGTTGAGTTACAGCTAGCTGTTTAATCGCTCCAAAATCTATCAAAATTATTTTTCCATCTTGCTTGCGCCGCATTAAATTACTTGGCTTAATATCTCTATGTATAATTTTTTTCTGGTGAAGAAAAGCTAAAGGTTTTAAGATATCTTTTAGTAATTGAATAACTTGTGATTCTGGTAGTTGTTTGCCTGGCGTTAATTCTTGAGTTAGATCGTAGCCCGAGATAAATTCTTGAACTAAGTAAAATTGTCGCTTTTCTTCAAAATAAGCTAAGAGGGAAGGGATTTGATCGTGATTCCGGCCTAATTCATAGAGTGCTTTAGCTTCTCTTTTGAACAATTTTTTGAGCAAATCAAAAGTTTTTTGTTCCCAAGAAATAAATTTTAATTGCTTAACCACACATTGATGACGAAATTGCCGAAGATCTTCAGCTAGATAAGTGTTGCCAAAACTTCCACAGCCTAGCGGTTTAATGATTTTAAAGTTACCGCCAACAATCTTAATATTCATACCATCAATGTTTTGAGTTATTTTTTCGAGACTTTTAAACTCTAATCCCCACCATTAGATAACAGAATTTAGTTAAAGAAATTTTGGATATTTTAAAGATATATTTTGAGAATCTAGTTTCTATCTTAAGATACAATGATTTTATGTTCTTAAATTCCCATATAATCTTCTCTTAATATTCTTAAAATTTTATTTAGTTTCGGCTTAAATATTTAAATAGTATTTTTATCTCATTTGTTGCTAGGGCAAAAAAAATATCAAAACAGTTATCAGTTATCAAGTCTCCTCATGGATTTAATTTGTTATCTTTTTTTGTAACCTCTTGACAAAAATCTGATTAGTGCGCTAATTAAGTTAAACTAGCTCTCTATAGTTGCCAATAATCAACTCGCTCGTGCTGAAGGATAACTATCAATGCCCAGAAACCCAGATGAATATGCTGTTCATTTATTCCTCTCCAGCGGCCATACAGAAGAAGTTCGCTTTACAACGATTCAAGAGTTTCAGAAATGGTATAGTGGCGAGTTGATGCCTAAGTCTGATTCCCAAGACTTTATCAACGTACCAATTAAAAATATTCAGGGCGAATATATGATCTTACGCCCCTCTAGTGTTATAGCTATCCGAGTAGAGCCAGTATTTCTCGGAAGCGTGGAACGTTTCTAAGTTTTTTGCGATCGCCAAAAAATATGAAAAAATCAACTATTGCTTTACTATCTTTAACTTTGGGAGTTGCTCTTTGGTCTCCAAAACTACTCATTGCTTCAGAAGTTCCTTTGCGAAAAACCCAGCAATGCAGCGTGAGAAGATGTTTGGGCACAGACGAGCTACTCTGGAATTCCAAAGGAGAAAAACAAGCCCTCTTAAGGTCAATTAATAACAGTCTCGGCTATCTAGATACTCCTACTTCTGCCGAAGTTTATGAGAATTATCCAGTACCAGGAGTAACCCACGATCGCGTCCGTCGCTCTTTAGTTCGTTTCCGCGAATTACTGATGCATTCGAGTAGCAAAGCAGAATTTCAAGCAGCTATCGATCGCGAGTTTGAGATCTACAAGTCGGTAGGAAAAGACGGACGGGGAACGGTTATGTTTACGGGTTATTTTGAACCTCTCTATAGGGGGAGTCGCACCCGCACCAGAGAATATCGCTATCCTCTCTATGGCAAACCAACGGACTTCGACCTGTGGTCGAAACCTCACCCCACTCGCGCCCAATTAGAAGGATATGACGGCTTGGGAGGAAAAAGTCCTTTAGCCGGAAACGAAGTAGTTTGGCTGCGCGATCGTATGGAAGCTTACCTGGTTCAAGTTCAGGGTTCTGCCAGAATTAAGCTTACCAATGGGGAGACAATTTCCGTTGGCTATGCCGGAAGTACTGACTATCCCTATGTCAGTATTGGCGGAGAATTAATCAAAGATGGGGTAATTACTCGCAGCCAGCTATCTTTACCCAGAATGGTTGCTTATTTGCGGTCTCATCCTGGCAAGCTTAACGAATATGCTTCTCGCAATAATCGCTTTATTTTCTTTCGAGAAACTCATGGAGCGCCTCCTATGGGCAACATTAACGTACCCGTAACCGCAAATCGTTCCATTGCTACAGATAAAGATTTGATGCCCCCTGGAGCCTTAGCCGTAATTCGCGCTCCTATTACCGATTTTAATCGAGGGCGTTTGACGACCCTTTACGTGCTGGATCAGGACACTGGTAGTGCGATAAAAACCCCAGGACGAGTGGATATTTTTATGGGTAGTGGTCCAGTAGCGGGCGATCGCGCTGGCAAAATTAATGGTCCAGGGGAACTGTACTATCTGCTTCTGAAAAATTAATTTTCCTGCCGAAATAAATTAAACCGCGTCAATAAATTTTCTACAGCCCTCGGTAAAGTTGTCTCCAACTCAGAGGGTTTTTTAAATTCCAACTGTTGGTGAGGAGGTAGCTCAAAAGGGTATTCTCCTACTAAGTCTGGCTTTGCCATTTTAACTAGCAAAATTTCTTCGCTTCCCTTGCTTTGCAGAGCATAGCCTATTTCCACACAGACACTAGGACTGGGTATTAGTTGAATTTTATTTTCTTTTTCAGCACAAGTTGCCACCGAAGTTACGTCAGCGACAAACAGCAAGCTTTTACGAATTTTGTTCATTTGCGTGCTGCTCAATCGCATGGGAACTTCAGCGGGACGTTGAGATTCTTCTAAGCAGATCTCAAAGCGCGATCGCTGATTGAGAATATCTATTGTTTTAATTAAATATTGACGCAAAGCATCACTAGAATCGGTATATTCTCTTTGATGGCTCAAAAAGATAACTGGTTCCAGCCAAGCGGACGCTTGCTGTTTGGTGAAGTAAATTTCCTGGGAGATTATATCTATGTTGGAGATGATATAGCTGCCGCTACCCTCGATGTAAAATTCGACGGTTTCTCCTTCTAAATAACGTCTCAACCAAACAGATTTCTCTGCCTCCTTTCTTTCATTTAAAAAATCTGCCCGCAAACCAGATTTAAGCAAGCTATTTCTGCTCAAACGCAGGTCGTGAGGACGCTTTATTACTTCTTTAATAGGTTCGTATTGTTCTAGATACCACGCTCTCAGAGCGACGATCGCCATAATTTTGATATAAATGAGATGTTTTTCCCATCTCTTACAAACAAAGGTTAATATCTAGAAATCTTAGCAGTAAGCACTCACATCCTCACCACATTTGTCTGCTAAATAGCAAATTGCTCGAAAACGCAAGGCTACTACTTCGTTGTAAAGGGGGTTTAATTTACACAGTGGCGGGATCCTCAGTACAGTTATACCGAAAAATTTGATTTCTCGCTCAAAGGGACACTGAGCTGGAATCATTTCGCATATATTGCGAGCTAACTTAGGTCCATCGATTTCAATGCTGTCAAGCCAGCGTCTTAGGGGCCGCAATAGATCGAAGTTTTGCTCGCGATAAAAAGTTTTGTTAATATTTGTTACTTTTTGTGTAGTATTTGGCTTCCAGCCACAAAACAAGAACTTTTTTCCCGTATAATTGGATACGTTACTCATGATTGTTTTTTCTCAGTCCTCAAGTTAATAAGTTTCATTACTTCTTAATTGACCTACAATTCCTTAGCTGGGTTCCTAAAATCGTTATTGTTGGCAGACAATAACAAGGTAAACTAGCTGGAATTGCTTACTGTGTAAATGTTTCCAGGAACTATTATAAAAAACTAATGGTTCTCGAGCAAGAACTTAGAGGTCAAATGAACAATAACTACTCTTTAATATCCTGTCTGAGTCTAACGCAATATGGCATGAGCATAATTACTTAATTTTAGTGATTATTTTTTTATATGAATCTACGTTACTTAACTTAAGGGAGTAAACAGGAGCTTTTCAGAACTTTATTCAGAAAAAAAAGTAGTTTACCAAAACTTTGTTTTATTTCTCGGCATATTCGGTCTTTATCAACAACTAAGATAATAAGTAAAGAAATGGAGAAGTTATTAGCAATATTTGGTTTATTAGATGAAGATTTAATGAAATAGGTTTAATAGGTTTATGCATTATAGGGGTTGGAATCATTTCTTTGAGTTCAGGTGTTGGATTGCAAATATCTTGGGGTGTAGTGCTAATTTCGATCGCCACCCTATCGACTAGCCTTTACTCGGTGATGCAAAAACCTTTGCTTGTTAAATAGGGCTTGCTGAAAAAGTAGCGATCGCGAATCTAGCAGCCACACAGCTTGAAAATAGTAGGTTTAGGAATTGATCTTAAAAACAAGCTAGGCGTTTACTGAACAAGTGCAAGGTTTTTGAGCCTCATACCCCCTAAAACCTTGCACTTATTTTACGAAAAAATGCTTGAAACCTTTATCTAGAGAGGATTACAGCTTTATTCAGCAAGCTCTAAATATAGTCCTATTCAGTTTACTAGCTACGCTATCCGGACAGGGCGCTATTCTTGTTTTTTCTAAGACTTCAAGCGATTATATCGGCTATTGATGCACTTTTTGCTCCAACATTAGCAGTGATATATATGGGTGTGTTTCCAGGTGTAATTGCTTATATTGCCTGGTCTTACGTCTTATCTCAAATTCCAGCTTCACAAGCGGGTAGTTATTTAGCTTAATCCGCAGAAGCCTCACATCTGTACCTGCTAAGGTCAGCGTGAGATGAATGCGTGCGAGTTGACGAAAGTCTTATACTCTCGATGCGTAGCAAGTGAGTTTAAGACATGGAGGAAACGAGCAATCAACTTAATTTGAGAAACAGGAAAGTTCATATAACCAATATAATTGCAAGAGTTCTAGGCGATGTATAATATTTGTAATCCTCAAGATATGAGAATAGCCTCATCGGATTGAACCATTGAAAATGAAATAAACTATAGGGTTGTAACCAGAAGTCCTAGAAAACTCGGTGGAAGCGTAAAAGTTTATTTCGAGCCTAGGTGAGTAGCATTTGGCAACTACAAGAACTCTGCGGAGGGGCATCTCGTGGAGTATAAAAAAGCTCGCTTTATATCCTATGCAGAAAGCAGGAGTTGGCGAGAAGCCTACACCGTAATCTCTGATTCGGTGTAGGAGTATGTCACCACTAATTCCTGTAGTAGCATTAGCGATCGCGTGGCTGTGGCTTGGTGAAATACTTACCCTAATTTCCTTGCTTGGTGGAGCTGTGGTTTTAACTGGCATTCTACTCGTTAATAAACGTAGAGAGTAGATTGAACTTTAGGGATCCGCGAAGCAGGCAGATCTGAGCGAAAACCTCTTGTAATTTTCCTTATTTTTTTTCTAAGATTGCTTTTAATATTGCTTTTGAGGCTTCAAGTTCTTCTCGCGTTGGTTCGGTTTGTTGCCAACTTTCTCGTTGCTGTAAATTCTCCCACCAACGCTTTACTTTAGGATATCCATCTAAAGAGATTCCCAATAAAGGTATGGCAGATACTGCTGTACCAGCAACAATATCGGCTAAAGTTAATTGTTCTCCGAAAAAATAGGAATGATTTTCATCTAAGTTATCTTCAAAATATTGCAATACTGTCCCTATTTGTTTTTTAGCTAATTCCAGTTTCTTAGCATCTACTGGTAAATCAATTATCTCCCGCATTATAACAATTGAAGGTGGGGGAAGTTCGTTAACTGTTACCAGTTCTATCTCTCGCATTTTGCCAATATCTTTGGCTTCTTTTGGCACAAACTCAGGGTTTGGATATTTAGCTTCTAAATAGTCTAAAATTGCTAAAGATTCTATTAGAGTACAATCGTCGTCAATCAAGACTGGGATGTGATGAAATGGATTTAGTTTTAGAAATTCTGGTTTGAATTGATCCCCGTTTAATTTTAATAAAATTGGTTCGAATTCTAGCTTTTTTTCAAGCAGTGTCACCCATACTCTGCGAGCATTGACAGATAGACGAGTGTAGTAAAACTTTAACATTGCTAAAAATCTCAATCGCTAAGTTAACTTTTGAGATTAACTTTATTATTATTCGAGTCATAATGCAATATGTTCTAGTTTTTCTAGCAGACGATCGAGCGATCGCGTAATTTCTTCTGCACACTGGCGATAACTAGATAGATCGCTACCTTTGGGATTGTTGATGTCAGGGTTTTCCTTTTCGCCGACAAACTCTTTCAAGGTAAAAATTTGTTTCCCTATCTCAGGAAACATAGCCAGAAGTATATATTTTTGAGTTTTAGTCATTGTCAGCACTAAATTGGCCCATTCCATTAATTCTGCATTAATTCTTTGAGATTGATGAGAATAATTAATACCTCTTTCCTCTAAGATAGATTGTACGTAAGACAAAATAGGATCCCCGTTCAATGCTGAGACCCCCGCAGATCTAACTTCTATATTTTGATATTTTGCTTGTTCTTTAAACAATGCTTCTGCCATTGGACTGCGACAAGTATTAGCGCTACAGACAAACAATATTCGCATTTTTCTATAATTTATTAGTAGAAAGACTCAAAGACTCGCGAGGTGAGTACTGTAGCCTTGCGTTGAATAATTGAAACAATATTATTTGATTCTAACCGATCGAAAGCTCGATCGCGTGTAACTTTGGCTGCTTCAGTTGCTAGACCTCGTCCCCAATAATCAGGACTTAGTCGATAGCCAATTTCCTTCACGGGGAGGCAATCTATCCAAAAGGCTTGCTGTGCTTAGCATAAACTGATCTGAGTTGACGGCAAAATGTGGCTTTTTTGCCATGCCAGCTTATTGACAATGAATCTACAATCAATTTGACTTCAATTGACTTGAATATATTTTCAAGTAAAACGATTTTTCCAAATTACACTGAGCATTAAAACATTATTGTTCTTCCAATTAGTACGCACCGCTACGCGGATCTCTTCGAGATCGAGAGCTAAGATTAAAGTTGTTAAAGATGTAAATTCTTTTTCAATAATTGACTTGATAATAGGGAACCAAAATAAAACAATACTCAAATTAGGTATAACTAAAAATCTTTGCAGATGTTTTCGACGACTTTTGTACAGTATAGGAAGAGGTAAACAAGCAGCTAATCTTTCAACCCTTACCTGTTTATGTACTTGTAATAGCCAAATTAGTATTTTTAAAGTTTGTATTTGAGAATCACTTAAATATTTTTGGAATTGTTGTAAAGCTGATTCAGTAAACATTTTTTACTGAAGAAATTTATAGATAGGGCTTGCTGAAAAAGAAGCGATCGCCAATCTAGCCGCTACACAGCTTGAAAGATATTAGGTCTGTCGTTTAGTTTTAAAATTCAACCAGGGCGATCGTGACAAAGTGCAAGCTTTTTGGGACTATCTAGCTCGAAAACCTTGCACTTATTCGCTCGAAAAATGCGTTGAAAGTATTATCTAGACTGTGTTTCAGTTTTTTCAGCAAGCCCTAGATAAACTTCTTCTTTATCACATAATTTATATCATTTCTCAGTGACTCGAAAACAACAATTCATCGCCTACTTAATTTCTCATAATATATAAAACTGATATTTTGTCAAGTAAATTTAAATGCGTTTACCCTGTCGAGTTTTGGAGCAAGTAAAAGATCTTCTATAATACATACAGTCTTTGATGTAGGACTCGCATAGATGAGACAGAACAAAAGGGTCAGTAGCGCGTCGAAACCGTGAAGTGACGTCCTCGAAAGTCCATAGCTAGCAAAAAAGCATCTGTACCTTGCAAAAAAGCATCTGTACCTTGCAAAAAAGCATCTGTACCTTGACAACAGAATCATGGGTTGTGACGAGAAAAAAGCGGATGCGACCCACGCCGAGGTTCCCTCGGTGTGGAAAGCGCACCAAGCATCTGTCGTTGCGTAAAAGGTTCTCAGTTTCAAGATGAGAGAAATCCAGAATTTCTTGCTTCTGCGGTGGGACATCTCGTAAGAAGTAAAATAAAATGCCTGTGGAGACGGTCTGTCGGGGTCAGTGCCTTTGGGAGAATACATATTCGTTTGTACCAAAGTGGGCTAGATAAGAGTCTTTGAGCCAGGAATTTCAAATCGTGAGGTTTGAAGCCCCGTCCAAGCGCTAAGCGCAGGTCGGGGAGAATGTCACAACACTTCTGCGTCTTTAAACTTCCCTTTTTGATGCGCTTTTGCAGACTCCCCACAAGTGCGAGGAGTGGGAAATACTTTACCTGGGTTAGCTAAGCCTTTAGGGTTAAAAACCTGGCGCACCCATTTCATAGTTTCTAAGTCAGTATCGCTAAACATATCGGGCATAAAACAATTTTTATCGGAACCGATACCGTGTTCTCCAGAAATACTTCCTCCTGCTTTAACGCAGAGTTTGAGAATTTCTCCTCCTATCTCTTCAACTGTTTCTAAGGCTCCTTCGACAGAATTATCGTAAAGAATTAGAGGATGAAGATTTCCGTCACCTGCGTGGAAAACATTAGCAATCCTATAGCCGTATCGATCGCTTAAAGCATTAATTTCTTTAAGTACGCTGGCTAACTGAGTTCGAGGAATAACCCCATCTTGAACGAAATAATCGGGGCTAATATGTCCAGCCGCAGCGAAAGCTGCTTTGCGACCTTTCCACATTTTAGAGCGAGTTTCGGGGTCATTTGCTGAGGTAACATTTCTCGCCCCGTTATCTCGGCAAATTTCTCCTACTCGCTTTTTATTAGCTGCTACTTCTACCTCTAAACCGTCCAATTCCACAAGTAGAATTGCACCAGCATCGCGAGGATAACAACCCGTAGCTACCACATCTTCTACAGCATTGATGCTGAGATTATCCATTATTTCCATGCCAGCGGGAATAATGCCAGAACCAATAATACCAGCAACACTAACAGCAGCCTCTTCAATGCTAGAAAAATCAGCCAGGACAACGCAAATTGATTCTGGGGTTTTCAGGATCCGCAGGGTAATTTCTGTAGCAATACCGATAGTCCCTTCAGAACCGACAAATAAACCAGTTAGGTCATATCCTGGCATTTCTGGAACCATTCCGCCCAAATCGACAATAGAACCGTCGGGAATAACTATTTTTAAACCGATGACGTGATTAGTAGTTACCCCGTATTTAAGACAGTGAACCCCCCCAGAATTTTCCGCCACATTGCCGCCGATCGAACATATAATTTGACTGGAAGGATCGGGAGCATAATAAAATCCTGCGCCGCTAACTGCTTGAGTTACCCAATTGTTAATTACTCCAGGCTCAACTGTAATGCGCTGATTTTCTAGGTCAATATCGAGGATTTTTTTCATCCTAGCAGTGACGATGAGAACGCAATCTTCTACTGGTAAAGCCCCACCAGACAAACCTGTTCCCGCACCTCTAGCAACCCATTTAACAGAATTGCGATCGCATATCTTTACTACTTCTGCTACTTGTTCGGTAGTCCGAGGTAATACGACAACGGCGGGACGTTGGCGATAGCTGGTTAAACCGTCGCATTCGTAAGTGAGTAGTTCTTCTTTGCGTCTTACTACTCCATCTTTTCCAACTACCTTTTCAAATTGTTTGACGATCGGTTTCCACTTATTGTCTGTTTTGTTAAAAAAGTTTGCCAGCATTATTCTTAGTTATGTATTATTCGTAATCGAACTAAATTAATTATTTCAAATGGTACTTGGAGCGATTAATCACGTTGCGCTTACCGTTAGCAATCTCGACAAATCCTTAAAATTTTACCAACCAATTTTGACATTTTTAGGTTACAAAAATACAGAAAATTATCCAGGAGTAGCTATTTGGGAATCAGAAACTACAGGAAGCGCAGTTAATTTATGGGAAGCCAAACCAGAATTGGTGTCCTACGCCCACAAGCTTTATGCTCCTGGGTTGCATCATCTAGCATTTAATGCCGATTCGCCAGCCCAGATAGATCGATTTTATCAATTACTTTTGCAAATTGATGCTAAAATTCTCAATCCACCTGCTGAGTACGATTATGCACCAGGTTACTATGCAGTATTTTTTACCGATCCTGACGGTCTTAAATTAGAATTGGCACACGTACCTGGTTTGAAGGTTGAATAATTGTGTATGTATTATTTTAATTGAGTTAAATAGATTGTTTTCAATGGTATTTGGAGCCAGCCACGGGCTTGCGTTTACCATTAGCAATCTAGAAAAATCCTTATTGCTTGAAGGTACGTACAAATTGGGAGGTAAGGGAGATAAGGGAGGTAAAGGAAGACAATTTATTTTCAACTTTATCTACCTCATCTACCCCAACTAACCCATCTCCCATTAGTGATGGTGGTGATGGTGGTGGTGAGAATGTTCTCCTTGAGGAGCTTTTGCTTTAGGAGTTACTGGTTCAGGAGACAATAGGGCTTCGATTTGAGGATTTGCCCAATCAGCAGCCATCTTCAAGAATTCGGTGCGATCGTTAACGCAAGGCATTTGCACGAAAGTTACATCGCGGTTTATAAACTCGACTCTATGAATTATATGGTGAACGTCGAGAATAGTTTCGTGATTTTCAGTAGCAAAACCAATTGGCATCATTACGATCGCTTTGGCACCTAAGTCGATTAGGTTTTGCGCAGCTACTTCTACATTAGGCTGCGTCCATTCAATTAGAGGAGTATCGTGATTTAGCCAACCCACAGAAATTAGAGGATACTTACTAATTAGTTCTTCTCTGACAAATTCGTAAAGCTTTTGACTTTCATCAATACCGGAAGTGAATCCTTTTGCCTTATGAGGACAGCCGTGATTCATCAGTATAATACCAATCTGAGAAGGTAAATATTTTGCAGCTAGATCGGCAGCAATTTTTTCCTCTACTATCTGCGCCAGCAATTTAATGTATGCTGGTTCGTTATAGAAAGAAGGAATGTAGCGCGTACCTTTTAGCCAATGCTCGTCGCCTTCTGCTAATTTAGTCAAAGCGCCGTTAACTTGCTCGACTGCAATGCCGCTTGTAAATATAGAATCTACTACCAATAAGGGGTAAATGAGAAGTTTGTCAAATCCTTGAGCTTTAATTTCAGCAATGACTTGGTCGGGAAGAAAGGGCGCGCAGAAGTTAAATGCTTTAAATACTTTAACCTTATCGCCCCATTTTTCTTGCAATTGTTTTTCAATTCCCGATCGCTGGTCTTCGAAAATTTTATTGTGAGGGGAGATGAAATTGTTATGTTGGTGTCCCCATTCGTGAAAGTCAAATATTGCTAGAAGCTTAGCTAAAGGGGGATAAATCCAGTTAGGTACTGGGGCAAATTTAGCTGTGAGGAGATTTAAAGCTTGTTCGTTATAGTTTGCAAAATCCTCGTAGCTTTCTACTTCGCCGTATCCCATTAATAATACTGCTACGCGGTCTTTTCCGCCTTCTGTTTCTGATGCTTGTTGTTTTTGTTCTGGAGTAGCAACCACTTTACCCTCTTACCAACAATTGTAAATTTAATTGCTCGGATACTCAGGATGGATACTGAATACCGCGATAAGCGGAGCAAGGCTTGAGGTTTATCGCATCTTCTAGGCTAACATCCCTATGGGGGGTAGGGGGATATTTTGATAAATTGTTTTTCAAAGAGGGTTCGAGCCGAAATATGTTATCGTTAATGCCTTATTTCTTATGGTTGAATAGGATGGTCTAATTCATGTTCGCTTCTGCTCAAAAGCTTTTGGGCTTTTTCGCGATCGTCCGCCAAGCAACAAAAAACAAAGGGAGTAGTAATTCTAGAGTTGTTTTTGTAGCGTTTAACGACAAGAGAGAAGGTAACTTTCGGGAAGCTCTCAACCTCAAATTAATAATTCGTTTCAACGGATCGTAGCGAAATTCGCTACGATCGAAGTTAGAGGATTATTATCATGTTTTACTCTAACTCTGTTGATTCACCAAACTTATTTGTCATAGAACCAAGTAACCCAGCTCGTAGTTCCACTGAAGATTTGTGTCAACTAATTGTCTCTTCAACTACAGATCTGTGGAGAAAGTTACATGGTTGTGGGGCTGTGTTATTTCGAGACTTTGACATAAAAACCCCAGAAGATTTTGAAAAAGTGGCTTTGAGCCTACTTCCGACCAAGCTAGCGAAACAATATCCTGGTGGTGCTCCAAGAAAAAAGCTAACTGAACGTGTATGGACGAGTACGTCTTTCTCTTCATATATGCCCATACCTGCTCATACTGAGCTGTCCTACTTTCCAAATATTCAACCATCCTATATTTTTTTCTATTGCTGGAAATCTCCAGAGTGGGGAGGACAGACACCAATTATCGATATGGGTTCGGTCTTAAAAGATTTACCAGCTTCATTAGTAGATAAGTGCCGTCAAAAAGCTATGGTTTACAGTATGCTTTCAACGGAAAAGCCGCAAAGATTTTTCGACATCAGATTATTTCAGTGGCCGTGGTTTCGTAAAAGCAAAACGTGGAGTAAGACTTTTGATTCAGATAACCCCGATTTCGTAGAGAAAAAATGTCTTGCTACCGGTCAACAAATTAAGTGGCTTGAAGCTCCAGGGAAAGATTTAATAGTTGAGACAAAAGCTCAATCAATTATTCAACATCCAATAACTGCAGAGGAAGTATGGGCTGGTTTTTCCCCTTTGTTTCATATTTGGGGTATGGCTATCGAAGCTTTATTTGTTACTTTACATCAAAGAACATTGCGCAGTTTTGTAGTGCTTTTTTTATTGTGGTTAGTTACGGTAATACAACAAATTTTCATCTGTATGTGTAATTTGTGGAATTATATCTTTAAGGACAAACTAAACTTACCATCTTGGTTTCCAGGGAATAGAAAAATATTAGATGTTTGTTTTGAAGATGGAACTTCTTTGAGACCATGTGAAGTTTTTTGGATTATAAAAGCATATTGGAAAAACACGACAATCTTTAATTGGCGTGATGGTGATGTATTACTATTAGACAACAAACGTATTGGTCATCAGCGATTGCCATTTAAGGGAAACAGGCGCGATATATGTACGGCCTTTGCAAAATAATTGAAGAGCAGCCATTAAGTATACCAATTTTCAGGAATTGACTGAAGACTTAGTTAATAAGGAGGGAAACATGATGAATCTCTCACTACGCTTGGGGACGGTTGAAGATGCCGCTCGGTGTGGTAAGATTTGCTATGAGGCATTCAAAGCAATTGCTGAGCACCATAATTTCTTACCAGATGTGTCCTCGCCCAAGGTAGGGGCAGCGAACTTTGCCAGATGGATCTCTCATCCAGGCTATTATGTAGTCGTCGCTGAGCTAGATGGTTGCATCGTTGGGAGTAATGTCCTCGACGAACGTTCGGCGATTGCTGGTGTGGGCCCCCTTATAGTCGCTCCTGCAGTTCAGAACCGCACGATCGGTCGCCAGCTCATGCTGGCGGTGCTTCAGCGAGTAGCCGAGCGAGGCCGTCCTGGTGTACGGTTGGTTCAAGCCGCCTATCACAGTCGGTCTCTCTGTTTGTATACCAAGATGGGTTTTGAAGTCCGCGAACTCCTCGTAAACTTGCAAGGACCAACCCTAGCTTTGCAGGTGCCAGGGTACACCGTGCGACAAGCGATCGAGGAGGATTTTGAAGAGTGCAATGCATTGTGTCGTCGCATTCACGGCCACGACCGGAGTGGCGAATTACTAGAAGCTATCCAGCAGGGTACAGCAACAGTAGTGCAGCAGGGGAATTATATCACTGCTTATGCAACGGTGCTTGGTTTCTGGGGTCATGCCGTAGGAAAGAACAACATCGATATTCAGGCCCTTATTGGTGCAGCTCCAGAGTTTGTAGAACCAGGATTTATCCTGCCAGCACGTAATCGAGAGTTATTTGGTTGGTGTTTGACGCACGGTCTCTGAGTGCGCGAGCCTCTAACGCTCATGAGCATGGGGCTCTACAACGAGCCCCAGGGAGCTTTTCTGCCCTCGATCGTTTACTAGCCCAGATCTCTGAGATATGCTTCTCAAAAATGAAGTAATTAGCGATCGCCTTCTGCTAATTTCACGAATCAAATTGGATTGTTTTGGATTGATACACATATTATTTGTTTCTTCTTCTTTGATTTTGTCAGAATTTACTTATAATTCAAAAAAATAATGAATACAGTATACGACGCTATTATTATCGGTGGCGGAATAGTTGGTATTTCAATTGCTTACCATCTCGCCCTTGATGGTGCTAAGACCTTGTTGTTTGACCGCCGAGATGTTGGAAAGGCTACTGATGCAGCCGCAGGAGTTATTGGCCCTTATACAGCACCGAGCTCAATTGGGTATGGTTTAGATGCACTGTTCGATCTTGGGGTTAAAGCTGCAGAATATTATCTAACATTGAGCGAGGAGTTGGATTTAGACTCAAATACCTACGATCGATGCGGTGTATTAAAAGTGGCTGTCTCCGAAGATGAAATACAACAGCTAGAAGAGCAAAAAAGTCTGTTCCTGAAACGAAAAGAACAGATCGGCGATCTGAGTTTTCCTTCTTCCCACGAGGCAAAAGAATTATTTCCACCTTTAGCCCCAATTAAAGGAGCTATTTATACGAGTAAGGCTGCTCGCGTAGATGGTCGAAGATTTAGCCACATCCTCTATCAGTCAGCAGAAAAACATCGGTTAACTGTCAAATCTTTGGGCGTTGAGAGCCTAATTATAGAAAGCGGTAAGGTGAGGGGTGTGGTAGCCAATGGGGATAATTTTTATGCTGAAAAAGTTGCTATTGCTGGAGGTGCTTGGTCACGAGCATTCGAGCAACAATTAGGTATAAGCATTCCTGTTGAGCCACAACGAGCCCAGATTGTGCATCTGAGTTTACCCCATGTCAAGACAGCTAACTGGCCAATCTTAGTTACTTTCCGCGTTTATTATATTCTTTCTTGGCCCGACGGTCGATTAGTGGTGGGAGCAACTAAAGAAAGTGGATCGGGATTTAATCCACATACTACCGTAGCGGGGATCCAAGAAATACTAGGAGAAACTTTGCGCGTAGCTCCTCAACTAAAAGATGCTCGACTGTTGGAAGTGAGAGTAGGTTTACGTCCAATGACTCCCGATCTCTTGCCAGTGTTGGGAAGAGTGCCAGAGCTGGAAAACCTTTACCTTGCCACTGGACATGGTTACTCGGGTTTACTGCTAGGCCCTTATAGTGGTAAGTTGGTGGCTCAAATGATGCTCGATCGTCAGCCAGAAACCGATTTAGCTGCTTTTGATGTCACACGATTTAGTTCCTGATTTAGTGAGAAAGAATTGAAAGGAAGATAAAAAGCGGTAGAAAAGGAAATTTTTCTACCGCTTTTTATTTAAAGTGTGATATTAGTTCTAATGAACTAACTCAGCTATCGATTTCAGTCAGCTTTAGTCAAGATTGGCTGTTGTTCTTTTTCAACGTGGAATACTTTGACTTTACCTTCTTCATCGATATCAACCTTAGCTTCATCCCCTTCACCAAGACGACCGGAGAGGATTTCCTCTGCCAAAACGTCTTCTAAGAGGCGCATAATGGCTCGACGCAAGGGTCTTGCACCGTAGGAAGGATTGTAACCTTCTTCTACTAAGCGATCTTTGAATTTCTCGGTAACTTCGAGAGTAATCTCCTGTTCGGTAAGGCGTGTAAATACGTCTTTGAGCAGAATATCGGCGATCTCCTTGACTTCTTCCTTGGAAAGTTGGCGGAAGACAATGATTTCGTCTAAACGGTTGAGGAACTCTGGACGGAAGTATTGTTTTAACTCCTCATTTACCAGAGAGCGAATGCGGTTGTATTGAGTTTCTGCACCATCTTCACCCAACTCGAAACCGATACCACCGCCACCTTTCTCAATGACTTTAGAACCAATATTAGAGGTCATAATCAATAGAGTATTTTTGAAGTCTACTGTACGACCTTTAGCATCGGTGAGGCGACCGTCTTCTAAGATTTGCAGCAGCAAGTTGAAAACGTCTGGGTGTGCTTTTTCAATTTCGTCGAATAGCACTACAGTGTAGGGACGACGGCGCACCGCTTCAGTGAGCTGACCGCCTTCGTTGTAGCCTACATATCCTGGAGGAGAACCAATCAGTTTAGAAACTGTGTGGCGTTCCATGTATTCCGACATATCTAGGCGCACCATTGCATCTTCAGAACCGAAGAAGTAAGCAGCCAAAGATTTAGTTAGCTCGGTTTTACCTACACCAGTTGGCCCAGAGAAGATAAAGCTAGCAATGGGTCGGTTGGGATTTTTCAAACCAACTCTGGCGCGACGAATAGCGCGAGAGACGGCTTTTACTGCATCTTCTTGACCGATGAGACGCTGGTGCAGAGTGTCTTCCATGTGCAACAGCTTCTCAGATTCAGACTCGGTAAGTTTGTTAACTGGAATACCAGTCCAAGCAGCAACTACGTGAGCAATTTCCTCTGAATCTACGAATGGAGAGTCAGTGTCAGTTTCTTCTTTTTTCTTAGCAGAAGCGATCGCGCGAATTTGGCCTTTGATTTCCATTTCGCGATCGCGCAGTTCTCCAGCTTTATCGAAGTCTTGCGCTCTCACTGCATCGTCTTTCTGTTTGAGTATCTGACGCAGTTCTTTGTCTAACTCTTTAGCTGCTGGGGGCAACTGAGAGTTAAGCAAACGTACCCGCGATCCCGCTTCGTCAATGAGGTCAATTGCTTTGTCTGGCAAGTAACGATCGGAAATATAGCGATCGCTAAGTTTGGCCGCCGCTTCTAGAGCTTCGTCTAAGATTTTTAGTTTGTGGTGTTGCTCGTAGCGTTCCCGCAAACCGAAGAGAATTTCAATTGTTTCTTCTACGGTTGGCTCTCCTACCATTACTGGTTGGAAACGACGTTCTAGAGCTGCATCTCGTTCGATGTGCTTGCGGTATTCGTCTAGGGTGGTTGCACCGATGCACTGCAATTCTCCTCTTGCCAAAGCTGGCTTGAGAATATTTGCTGCGTCGATCGCGCCTTCTGCTGCACCCGCACCTATCAAGGTATGAACTTCGTCAATGACCAGGATCACATTTCCTGCTTGACGAATTTCGTCCATAATTTTCTTAAGACGTTCTTCAAATTCTCCTCGATATTTGGTGCCTGCTACTAGCAAACCAATATCTAGAGTTACAACCCTTTTTTCTTCTAGAATGTCGGGGATATCTTTGTTAGCAATGCGTTGGGCGAGTCCTTCAGCGATGGCTGTTTTACCAACCCCTGGTTCGCCGATCAAAACAGGATTATTTTTGGTACGACGACCCAAAATTTGGATTACTCGCTCAATTTCCTTAAGCCTTCCTACTACTGGATCTAATTTGCCTTCTCCTGCCATTTGAGTCAGGTTAGAGCCAAATTCGTCCAAAGTTGGGGTTTTGTTGCGACCTCCAGCCCCAGGAGTTGCTGCGACTTCTGCTGTTTCTCCCAGCATCCGGATAACTTGAGTGCGAACTTTAGACAGGTCTACGCCTAAATTTTCCAGTACTCTAGCCGCTACACCTTCTCCTTCACGAATCAAACCGAGAAGTAAGTGTTCGGTGCCAATGTAATTATGTCCGAGTTGGCGAGCTTCTTCTAAAGACAACTCTAAAACTCTTTTAGCTCTGGGGGTGAAAGGTATTTCCACCGCTACAAAACCAGAACCGCGACCAATAATTTTTTCTACTTCTATGCGAGCATCTTTAAGATTTACTCCCATAGATTTTAGTACTTTGGCAGCGACACCTGTTCCTTCTCCGATTAAACCGAGAAGAATTTGTTCAGTGCCGACAAAGTTATGCCCCAGGCGACGTGCTTCCTCCTGGGCTAGCATTATCACCTTAATGGCTTTTTCTGTGAAGCGTTCAAACATGGTCTTTCCATCACCTGCTGCGTGCCCGTGTATGCTGATTCTAGCATAGGCTAAGTTTCGCGCTGTTAATTAGGGTACAGCCCGAAGAAAAAAAATATATTACTCAGAAAAATATTCTGAACTTTTAACTGCAGGGAAAAACCAATCGCTTCTCCACCAGATGCCTTAATTCATTTATTCTCTCACATGACGATTTTCCATTGGTTTTGCCTCAGTCGTTTGTCAACTCGATCGCGCCAAATTTTCAAATCGCGGATAAATTCGGATTGGTCTAAATCGCCGCGCCAGAGAATTAGGGCATCCTCGCCAGTTTTTGGATAATATCTTTTGCGCTTCCCTGCAGTTTTAAAGCCAAATTTTCGGTACAGAGATAGAGCCACAAAATTTGACTCCCTAACTTCGAGAGTCGCTCTTTTTAGCTTACGCCCAATTGCATCCTTTAGTAAAGCACACAGTAGTAGTTGTCCCATTCCTCGACCTTGATAGTCTGGATGAACTGCCAAAATAGTGATATGAGCTTCGTCTAAAATTGCCCAAAAACAACCTATTCCTATTATGGAACTTGGTTCATTATTTTTAGTTACCGAAATCACCAGCAAAGTACTATTGGGACTAGATAATTCTCTCTGATAACCATCTAAACTCCACAGTCCGCCAAAACATATTTTGTCTAAGCTGACAACTTGTTCTAATTGGTCTGCTGCTAGGGGCTTAAGCTGAAGTTCTAATAATGTCACGGTATTTAATTATACACTATCTAATAGTAAGCTAGGCATGGAGTCGAGGACGGAGTTTCTTGCTATCCTTCCCAGGACAATAAAAATCCAGGCTATTCGACTATTCACGCTCGAGCTTCCCCCATAAAAGGAAAAAATAAGATTTTGCTATCGATGAATCTCACAGAGCCTAATTGCGGACTTAAATATCTACCATCAACTAGTTCTTCCCAATCCAAACCTCGATCGCCCAATCAAGAACTTCTCCCTCTCACTGCCAAAGTTAACAGCCGCGACTGTCTCGAAATTGGCGGCTGCGACATAACAACTTTGGTGGAAAAATTTGGCTCTCCCCTCTACGTCTTAGATGAGTTTACCCTAAGAACTGCCTGCCGTCAGTTTCGAGATGCCTTTAAAACCTACTATCCAGGAGAATCTCAAGTCATCTATGCCTCTAAAGCTTGGAATTGTTTGGCTGTTTGTCACATTGTTAGCAGCGAGGGTTTGGGTTTAGATGTAGCCTCTGGAGGAGAACTTTACACGGCGCTGAAAGCAGGAGTCAGTCCTGAAAAAATTTATCTCCACGGAAACAATAAATCTGTCGGCGAGCTGAGCTTAGCAATTGAAAATAATTGTACGATAATCGTTGATAACTGGCTTGAGTTAAAAACATTAGCTCAAATTGGTCTCGATCGGCCAGAAACAGGGCCAATAAGCATAATGGTCAGGTTAACTCCTGGAATCGAGTGCCACACTCACGAGTATATTCGCACCGGACACATAGACAGTAAGTTTGGCTTCGATCCCAACGATATGGACGAAGTTTTTATCTTTATCAGCAAGCAACCTCAGCTCAATTTGACTGGCTTACACGCCCATATTGGCTCGCAAATTTTTGAGTTGCAACCCCATCGAGACTTGGGGGAAGTTTTAGCGGAGTGGATGAAAAAAGCTGGCGATCGCGGCTTAAAAATAACAGAATTAAATGTAGGTTGCGGTTTGGGCATTCGCTACACTGAAACTGACGATCCACCCAGTATCGAAGAATGGGTAAAAACAGTTTCAGAAGGAGTGGTTGCTGCTTGTAAATCTCGTCAATTACCTTTACCCAAGCTGTTCTCCGAGCCAGGGAGAAGTTTGATCGGCTCTTCTTGTGTCACTGCTTATACGGTGGGTAATCGCAAAACAGTTCCCGATATTCGTACTTATGTGGCAATAGACGGGGGTATGTCCGATAATCCTCGTCCAATTACCTATGAATCTCTTTATCGAGCAGTAGTTGCTAATCGGATGTCCGATCCCCTGAAAGAGAAAGTGACAATTGCTGGAAAACACTGCGAGTCAGGAGATGTTCTGATTAAAGATTATCAGTTACCCGAAACAACTCCAGGAGATATCCTAGTGGTTATGGGCACAGGAGCCTACAATTACAGTATGGCATCTAACTACAATCGCTTGCCTCGATCGGGGGCAGTTCTAGTCAGCGAGGGAGAAGCTAACCTCATACTACAAAGAGAAACTTACGAAGATTTACTCAGGCAAGACTTATTGCCTGAACGATTGGTCATTGATTAAAACTAAATTCTTTATAAAGATCTCGATGTACCATAAGACATGAGTCAAACTTATACTGCTCAATTGGTCAAGTATAAAGATAGTGGGAAAAGCTCATATGAGTAGTATTGACCAAAAATTTAGGTTTAAAGCCCCGCCCTTTTAGGGCGGGTTTGCTAGAACTTTAATACTAATGGTTTTAGATCTAGGTAAAGATTTAAGTGAAATGTTTTATACTTGTAGACTATAACAGGAAAGGCGATCGACCTGTATAAAAACCTAGATATCGCGCTCGATATCGCGTACATCGACAACTTAAGATATGGGGTTCAATCCAGTAGTCTCGGGTTTTTCCGTGGAAAGGTAAAATCTTATAGGAAGCCGAGTGAGTAGTAAACTTTTGTCAAATCAAACTACTAAAATACCGTGGGGCGCACGGAAATCCATGCTTGAGGAGTAAGTTGAAAAGCTTAGTATGAACGTGTAATACCAGCAGTAGAGGCGACTCGAACGGGTAGTGTTCAGCCCAAGAATCCCCTTCCTCGAAGGACGGGGAGCGTCAAAGTGTAAACTGATTGCCTCTTCGTTCTCCCAAACCACCATCTAACTGAGACTATTAGAGTTAAATGCCGCCTCCGTCGGGTTCTCCTGCTGACCATAGCTGGATTCAGCCCTCCTGGCTGCTTTACAGCGTTGATATTGGCTTAGTTCTAGCCCTAACTTATTGGGTACTACTCCTTATTGGAGAACGTCGTACCCTGTGGATGGTTCGAGGATTAATAGTGTTAGTGCTAGCCGCAGCAGTGAGTAGAGAACTGGAGCTAACACTGCTCAATTTTGTCCTCGATAAGATGGTTCTGGGCTCGGCTGTAGCTATGGCAGTCATTTTTCAATCCCAGTTTCGTCGATTTTTAGAACAGTTAGGAAGGGGGGAAATTATTCAGTTATTTCGCCCTAACAGAAGTGCAATTCCCAAGGCTGACAGCGCGATCGATGAAATTGTAGATGCTGTCAAAGAACTGTCTCAAAATAGAACTGGGGCATTGATTGTTATGGAAACAATTACGCCAATAGATGATGAAACTTTTTCGGTTCCAGGAGTTCTCATAAATGCTGAAATTTCCAAGGAACTCTTGCAAACTATTTTTCAGACAACAACTTTATTGCACGATGGTGCTGTCTTGATTCGCGGTTCTCGTATTATTGCTGCTGGCGCAATTTTACCCCTTTCCGAACGTAAGGCATCCCGACAATTAGGGACGCGCCACCGCGCAGCAATGGGAATTACCGAAAAAGTTACAGACTGCTTGAGCGTAGTAGTTTCAGAAGAGACTGGTTCTATTTCTCTGGCTGAGGCAGGTACTCTCAATCGACCTTTAACTAGCAGTAAACTGAAAGAGTTACTAGAAACTAGATTTTCCCCTGTTGTCGAACGCCGCCAGGGAGTGCCAGTTCCGGCTGGTATCGACAGTCTGAGTCGCAAAATTGGCTCTCAGGGAAAAGCTATGTTCCGGCGGATATTTCGCCTTTCGTCATCGGCCTCAAAAGATAAGAAATGACTCAATCCCCAACAGTATTAAAGGAGTTACCACTCGATCTTGACAGAAACCGCTTGCCCAAACACGTGGCGGTAATTATGGATGGCAATGGTCGTTGGGCATCCCGTCGAGGACTACCTCGAATTGTCGGTCATCAAAGAGGAGTAGATACTCTAAAAAATTTGCTGCGCTGCTGTAGAGACTGGAAAATTCCTGCCCTGACTGCCTATGCTTTTTCTACGGAAAATTGGGGTCGTCCGCGAGAAGAAGTGCAATTTTTAATGACTTTATTTGAAAGAGTTTTACGGCGCGAACTTCAGGAAATGATCGAGGAAAATGTCGTAATTCGCTTTGTAGGTAATTTGGAAGTTCTACCCCGATCGCTTCAAGATGAAATTCAAAAATCCACCGAAGACACTAAAAATAATGGGGGAATTCAGTTTACTGTTGCTACTAATTACGGAGGACGGCAAGAAATTTTACACGCTTGTCGCTCGATCGCTAGTCAGGTACAACAGGGTAAAATTTGCCTCGATGAGATAAATGAAGAATTATTCGAGCAGCATCTTTATACCGCTGGAATTTCTAACCCCGATTTACTAATTCGCACTAGTGGAGAAATGCGAATTAGTAATTTTTTGCTGTGGCAAATTGCTTATGCTGAAATCTATGTTACCTCTACTCTCTGGCCAGATTTCGATCGCGTTGAGTTTCACAAAGCTCTTTCAGCATATCAACAGCGCGATCGTCGTTTTGGTAAATTGTAGATTTTGAGGGAATAGGGAACAGGGAATAGGGAATAGGGAATAGGGAATAGGGAATAGGGAATAGGGAATAGGGAACAGAGGAAAGGTTAAAGTATTTAAAAACTCGTACCTAAAAACCACTCATATCCTTCTTTAAACTTTCTCTTTCCATCATTTTCAACAATACTTCCATGAGCCATAATTACTCTCTTAAAATCCCAATTAAGTATTTTTTGAACTGAGTTTTTTACTCGCTCTTTTTCTTTGGTTGCAATTTTCTCTAAGAATGAAGGTCTGAGCTTTTTATAACTTCCGATCGCTTGACTTGCTAGCCTCGTCCTTAAGGGGAAAGTTTCATCAAAATTAAAAGCTGTATCGGTTAAAATCAAGCTTCTACTTTCCTTATGAAAGAAAACAAATTCGTTGAATTTTAAGGGACCACTAAAATCGATTATAACTCGAACACCTTCAAATAATAAATATTCAACTTCTTCCCAAATACTTTTTTCGTCTTTATTCATTATTCGATCGCTCTTTAAATCAGGTCTTTTCGATTCTAATCCTGGCGCAATCCAAAGTTTTGCTTCACGATAAATAGCCTTAAATTCAGAAACAAAAAGGTGATGAAAAAGATTGGGAGCAATGATAAACCCGACATTACCAATCTCATTTATTTCTTGAATTGTTTTCTCATCTACTTGAATTGGAGAAGTAACTATTAACTCGCCACTAGATAGACGAATAATTGTCATTCTCGTTCCAATTTCAAGTTGCCAAAATTTTAACGGTTGTTCGTCAACCCAAATGTTTGTGTCAATTTTTCTCAACATATCAGTAAAGGGGATGAGGGGGAGAGTGGGGAGCAGGGGAGCAGGGGAGCAGGGGAGAATAGCCAACAGCCAACAGCAAAAAATTTTCGTTTCTAGCGTTTATTTAAAACCACTTGCATACCTTTTTCTGGTCGCAAAGTAATCGAAGGTTGCGGAATAATTGGATGGTTTGGTAACAAATCTAGCTGAAATTTTTGCGAAATTCTTGCTAGTAATAAAACTGCTTCCATTAGAGCAAATCCCTTACCAATACAAATTCTTTGTCCGTCCCCAAAAGGAAAATAAACTCCTTTAGGAAGGTGTTTTTCTAAGTCGTTAGCCCAGCGATCGGGATTAAATGTCTCTGGATCTGGGAAATAATCGGGATTTCTGTGGCTGACCCACTGACTCATCATCACTATACAGCCAGCAGGAATTTTATAATCTCCGAGATGGCATTCTCGAATTGCTTGACGGGATATATCCACTACCGCTGGGTAAAGTCGCATCGACTCTTTGATTACCATTTTGGTATAGTGCAAGCGAGAATAGTCAGCAGCAGTAGGCTTTTTATTCCCTAAGACTTCTTCTAATTCTTGTTGCAATTTGGCTCGCACCTGGGGATTTTTTGATAAAAGCATCCACGTCCAAGATAAAGTATTGCAAGTGGTTTCGTGTCCTGCTAATATCATTGTTACTGCTTCATCTCGCAATTGTCGATCGCTCATTTTGCTGCCATTTTCGTCTCGAACTTCCATCAAAAGTGACAGCAAATCTCCTGAAGACTCTGGATTTTTACGCTTGTGTTCGAGCGTCTCGTATATGGCTCGATCGACCTGCGCGAATGCTTGTTGGTAACGCAAATCTTCTTCTGTGGGATTGTTTCGATCGAATATAAAACCCTGCTTGCGCTTACTTTCATACCAATTCATCCCTAAATTTAAAGCCTCGGCTACAATCTTGGCTTCGTCATTTGTTAAATCTTGGTTAAATATTGTCTTCATTGCAATATTTAATGTTATATGCATCATTTCAGCGCTAATGTCGATCGTCTCTCCATCCGACCAGGTATTGAGCATTTTCTCGGTGTAATCGACCATTATCTCTGCGTAATTAGCGATCCTCTCTTGCAAAAATAATGGTTGTATTAACTTTCGCTGACGCTTCCACAAGTCTCCGTCGCTGGTGACTAGTCCTTTTCCGAACATATCTTCTAGGATTTGGTAGTCTTCACCTTTGACGAAGGAAGTTCGATCGCACAACACTTGTTCTATTAATTTTGGGTCTCTAATCAGACAAGCTGGAATTTTACCTAAACGTAGCGGGACTATATCGCCATATTCTTTAGCGCAGGACATCCAAAAGCCGATCGGATCTCGACCTAATTCTACTAAATGACCCAGTTGGAGATCGGCTTTTGGTGCGGGTAGTTCTAAGATATTTTTACTCATTTTTCTTTGTCTTTTATTTTATATCGATTGTTTGTTATGCAAAAAAGTAATTGAATTAAAGATTTTGCGTCAAATGCCTCTACTGGTCTAGATAAGCAGATAGCATTTGAGCTAATAATTCACCTTGCTGCTGCAAAGAAACAGATTGGCGATCGAAGGCTCGTTGTAATAAAATGCCGTCAATTACGCTTAGAATTAAACTAGCAATTGCTGGATCTGTTATCTTGGAAGACTCCATAAATGCGTCTCGACAGCGCTGGTAAGTTCGTTTGAGAACTTCACGATTTTGGTGTTGCTGGTAAAAATTGACGTAAAGCAAGACCTGTTTGAGAAAATAGTCTTCTTCACGATCGAGAAAATTAAACAAGCACTTAATTTTCTCGTCAGTCGTTTCTAACTTTTCTATTTCTGCCGTTGCTCTAATAATATCCTGCTGGGTAATTTCCTCTATTAGTTGCTCGAATAATACCTCCTTGCTGGGAAAATAATGATACAGCGTACCCGTAGAAACACCAATACCTCGAGCTATTTGACGCATTGAGATCGATCCGTATCCTTTTTTGGCAAAAAGGTCAAAGGATTTTCTCAATAGTTCTTTGCGGTATCGATCGTGGTCTACGATTTTGGGCATACCGTTTCAGTAAATTTTGAACTTGACATTTATTATATCAAACATTTGTTATAAAACAATCGAAAATTATTAATTATGGGAACGACAGACGAGAAAAAACAGGATAATTAAGGCGCGCGATCGCTTTTGGTAGAGGTTTATGATGCAGGGACCAGATCCAAGAGAAAAACACCCGATGAAGGGATTTCCACAAGTCTGCTTTATCAAAAATACCGTATCTAATCCCAAGATTATTATTGGAGATTATACGTATTATGACGACCCTGAAGATTCAGAGAACTTCGAGCGCAATGTATTGTATCATTACCCCTTCAGCGAAGATCGATTAATTATTGGCAAATTTTGCGCCTTGGCTAGAGGGGTAAAGTTTATTATGAACGGTGCTAACCATAAAATTTCTGGCTTTTCGACCTATCCCTTTCAAATATTTGGCCATGGCTGGGAAAAAGTTACGCCAAAACCTGAGGAATTTCCCTATAAAGGGGATACTGTAGTGGGTAATGATGTTTGGATTGGATACGAAGCGATCGTCATGCCAGGGGTTAAAATTGACGATGGAGCTATTATTGCTGCTAAATCGGTAGTAACTAGAAACGTACCAGCTTACGCGATCGTGGGAGGAAACCCAGCACAACTGATCGAAAAACGCTTCTCTGAAGAGATTATTAATGAGTTACTCGATATTGCATGGTGGGACTGGAATATTGAAAAAATCTCCCGCAATCTCGAAAAAATTGTATCTGCAGATATCGACGCTTTGAGAAATAGCGATGCATAATGTCGATAATCTACCAGTGAGTACTTCCCACAAAAATAGTTGCCCCAGTCTTTAATTTGGTGTCTGCTGCAGCATTAACGATCGCGCGGGCAAAATCTTCGACAGTAGGAACGAAACCTACTTGTTGGCGGCGTAACTCTATTAAGTCAGGCATTTGGCGCTGCATTAGCTTAGGGGTAATAGTACCTTCAATCAAGTCCCCACTAACTACAATTAGTTGAATGCCTCTATTCGTAAATTCAGGTATGCGCGATCGCAAAGCTTCTTCACCAGCTTTTTTACTTCGCGCTACTGGCTCGTACATAGGAGGAAAAACTGGCTTTTGACCGTAAAAGTGAGCCGCGTGACTGGTAACGAAAACAATGCGTCCGCTAGATGGAATGAGAGGTAAGGCGAGATCGACAGCGCGTAGTTGGGAAGTAAGGTTGAGTTCCATGGCATAGTCAGCAGACTTATCTTTCTCTAAGCCCCCACTAGCGTTGAGGATAAGCAAGTCAAGACGATCGAACTTCTCTTTTATCTGCTCGATCGCCTGCTTTAATTGGCTTCCACTGGTTAAATCTGCCTGGACTAGTAAGGCTTGACTGCCACTGGCGCTTACAGCACTAGCTACTTTTTCAGCTCGTTGTCTTTTGCTGCGGTAATTGATTGCTACGTTAGCTCCACCTTCAGCTAGCATAACAGCCACACTAGCACCAATACCTCGCGATGCTCCTGTTACTAGGGCTACTTTACCTTGAAAATTGCTCATCTTGTCTCTCTCATCTCCCGATACAAATGCAGTGCGTATTTTCCTGCTGGAGTCGATCGCAACTCTTGAATGACATTTAGCATCTCTTCAGGAAGTCCTCGAAACTCGGAACTCATAATTGGATGCTCGGCAGGACGTATAACTGGAGCAGATAGAGCAGCAAATGTCAAGTCTGCTGCTGTGAAACTATCTCCAACTAAGTATTTCTGACCTTCTAAGCGTTTTTCTACTTTGGCAAATATCTCCTTAATTTTAGAGAGCGAACGAGCTGCACCTTCGGAGGTTGAGTTGAAAGCTTTACGTACCATATTACGCAGCAAAGGGAAGGCGATCGCGCAACCAACTTGTTCTAACTTAGGCACTCCCATGCACCAGACATTTTGAACTAACTTAGGGCGATCGAGTACATAAAAGTACACCCAACAACGGGTAGAGACACCTAGTTGACGATCGAATAAGTCTTCTAGTTTGTCAACTTCTTGCCGTTGTAGGGGATTTATTGGGTAGAGTCGGTGACTTTGTGGAGATATACTGTCAAGGTAATGCAATATGTCAGTGGAGTCTACAAAATTACCACCTTCAGTAACTAATAAAGGAACAGTAGTGCCACCATGAAGACGGGTGTGAAAACGATTAAATGGGGGTGCGTGATTCTCTTCAACGTAGGGTATTTTCAGCCAATCTAATGCCCACCTTGCTTTCTCGCAATAGTGGCTGACTGCAATGGTAATTAAACGAGGAGTCGAGGAATTAGTGGGATTTTTGGTATTCATTTTACTTGACCTTCTTCGCCATAACTTTTCATAGTCGATTTAAACTTTATTTACAGACCGAGCGGTTTCTAAATAAGTAAAAAAATATACTCGGTATTTTCTTTAAAGATTGTTTTGGACATATTCTTTGAGATGGTCGATCGCTCTTTGTAGGTGAATTGGGTCTTGATAAAGTTTGCTCATCATTATTCCTCCTTCAATAGTTGAGATTATGATGGTTGCAACTACATCAGCTTCTACAGTGGAGTGAATTTCTCCTTTAGATATCCCTTTTTCGATAATGCGACCGATTAGAGATCGCCAGGAAGTCATTGCTTGTCGGGCGCGATCGCGCAAAGCTGGATGTATGTCATCGCTTTCAACGGCTGTATTTAGAATTGGACATCCACCAGGAAGAGGGGGATCGTTAATATAGCTCAGGTAGCTCGATAGTAAAACTTGTAAGCGATCTTTTGCATTAGTTTTTGTGCGCACGACTTCTCTGATACGTTTACTCACACATTGGAAAGCATAATCAAAAGCTGCTAGTGCTAATTCTTCTTTACTTTTGAAATGATTGTATATTCCTCCTTTTTGCAAGCCAGTAGCACGCATAATGTCCCCAATTGAAGAACCAGAGTAGCCTTTAGTATTAAACAGAGAGGCTGCTTGTTTGATGATTTTTTCTCTGGTTTCTCTGGCTTTAGACATTAAAAGCGAGTGTTAAAACCGATCGGTCTTTTTTAGAATAACACACCTCCCACACTCCCCTCTCTCACGATCGCCAGAAAGATGCCGCTGAATTGTCAGTAATATAATGGCATCCGCTCGAAAAGCAATTCTAAGCTAAAATTCTAAGATGGTTATCCAGTCGCGATTTTTTGATGAAAATAGCAATTACCGGAGCAACAGGATTTGTAGGCACTAGCCTGGTTAAAAAACTCAACAAACCAGAAAATCAATTATTAATATTAACTCGCAACCCAGCACGAGCAACAAAGGTATTTCCTGCTTCTGCTTTTCCCAATTTAGAAATAGTTGCTTACACTCCCAAAAAAGAAGGAGAATGGCAACTAGCAATTTCAGGATGCGACGCGGTAATAAATTTAGCAGGAGAACCGATATCCGAACGCTGGAGTCCGAAACACAAAAAAGAAATACTTGACAGTCGTCAACTGGGAACCAGAACTATTGTAGAAGCTATTAAAAAAGCCGATCCTAAACCTAAAGTATTAGTTAATGCCTCTGCTATTGGTTACTATGGCACTAGCGAAACAAAGACTTTCGAGGAAAGCAGTGCCCCAGGAGAGGATTTTTTAGCTCAAGTGTGTCAAAAATGGGAAGCAGAAGCCCAAAAAGTTACTGAAGCTGGGGCGCGCTTAGTTATTCTCAGAATTGGTATCGTATTAGGCGACGGCGGTGCTTTAGGAAAAATGCTAGGAGCATTTAAAATGTTTGCTGGGGGGCCATTAGGTAGCGGTCATCAGTGGTTTTCTTGGATTCATATCGACGATTTGGTAGGTTTAATTGTAGAAGCTCTATCCCGTCAGGATATGGAAGGAACATTTAATGCTACTGCCCCTAACCCAGTGCGCATGAACGAGTTTTGCGAAACTTTAGGGGAAGTATTGAAACGTCCTTCTTGGTTGCCAGTTCCAAATTTTGCCTTAGAAGCACTTTTAGGAGAAGGATCGATTATCGTGCTTGAAGGTCAGGAAGTTTTACCCAAGAAAACAGAGTCTATTGGGTTTAAGTATCGATATCCGACCTTAAAACCAGCACTAAAAGAAATTATTTCTTAGGAGCGATCGATGAATCAAATAAAAACAGTTTCAGGAACAGGAATACCGTTAGTAGGAAATGATATCGATACAGATAGGATAATTCCTGCTCGATTTCTACGTTGCGTTACTTTTGACGGATTAGGAAAAGAAGTTTTTGCTGACGATCGCACCCAAGCTGAAGGCAAACACCCGTTCGATTTATCCCAGTATCGAGGAGCTAATATCTTAGTAGTTAATGGTAACTTTGGCTGTGGTTCTTCTAGAGAACACGCCCCTCAAGCTTTAGCAAAATGGGGTATCGAGGCTATAGTTGGAGAAGGATTCGCCGAAATTTTCTTTGGTAACTGCTTGGCTATAGGTATTCCTTGTGTTACAGCGGATACTGAAACAGTAAAGCATTTACAGGCATTACTAACAGACAACCCCCAAGCTTCTGTGAAGGTAGATTTAGAAGCCATGAAAGTTAGTTGCGATGACTGGAGTGCTTCAGTATCAGTAGCAGAAGGAGCAAAGAAAATGCTGCTTTCTGGTACTTGGGATAGTTGCGGACAATTGATCGATCGTATCGACCAAATTAAAACTACAGCATCAAAGTTACCATATGTAGATTGGAGTAGTAAGGAATATAGCGAAACTACTTAAAGGTTGTTTGCTGTTGGCTATTTGCTGTTAGCTGTTAGCTGTTTGAAAAGTTTCTAGAATTGGGGGACTTTTCATCCCAAGTCTAGTTTGACCGTCGAACAGTTAAGAGCTATTTTGTTTAAAATCGGGTTCCTCTGTCATATAGGTGTTGACACTGTTTGCCATAATAAGATAAAGGAATACGAAGACTAGCAAATGAGCGTATTAAACCCGCTTTTAAAGTTTGACCGCCATAAGTAAGATTTAAAAGTAAAAATCTCAAATTCTTGCAAGTAGATTTCCCCTTTTGTTCGATTAGTTCAAACTTTTGTTTGGCTGCAATATATTTACTTAGTATTTGCTCGAAAGCAGTTCCGTGAAATATGATGTAATCTCGCGGATGGGAGATAATAATATTTAGAATGCGTTCCAGGTGTGGTTTTAGTAATTCTGGAGTCAAACCTCTCAAACTAAATTTTTTAGAGGTATAAGGAATAAGTTTGAGTTGAAGAATACGATCGCTAAAACGTTCTAGATTAATCCATCGAGAGTCTTCTGTTTGCTCTGAAACAAAATCTACTACCCCAAATGGCTGTAAAAATTGTATCTGTTTTAGTTCTAAAATAGATTTAATTTTTCTGGGAGCATTATCGCTAAAATTATATTTACCAAAGTGCTGATGATAGTCTAAATAATCTTCAAACCTATGAAAATCATTTTCTTCTGTTTCACCATCAGCAAAATTGTTGGTTGACTGGTAATTTAAATGAACTAGGACGACTTTAGCTTTTAAATCCCCTGTGAAATATTTCGGATATCGATCGCCGTGAAACTCTTGACCAGTCCTGATTGATAATTCAATGGCTTCTTGGCTATCTCCAGTAATGATAAATTCTTCAATTTCTTTTCTAATTTCTTCAGTAAGTCTTGTATCTCGATCGACAACAATCACAGTAAATTCCCCTAAAAATTACACAGATATTTTTTTAATAAAGATTTAAACTAGTTAATAATACCTTAATTATAGCTCGAATGTCATCAGAAAATATACTGAAAAACAAACTAAGATGGTATGTAACTCGCTCGAAACCAGTTGAGAAAATTTAACGCTCGTCGAGGAAGATGAAATCTATTGGATGAGTAACGAATAACGAGTTAGGTTGTGGCTTTGTTATTAATTCAACAACTTTCATCTTTTCGTGTAACTTATTGACGATCGGATTTTTTTTATTTTTAAGAAGAAACATAAAACCGCCAGCAGCAAGTCTAATATTAAAGAGGATCGCTCCTACACCAACAAAAAATATTTATGGTGCTGGTACGTCTAATTAAAAAACAACTTTGGCAGGATCGAAGTAATAAAACTAGACTAATTCTAGTAATAGTTTTATTGTGTCTAACCGTACGATCGCTACCCTATTTAGCCCCTATTAGCCCTAGGGATATAGAACAAGATCGACGGGCTATAGAATTTAGCGATCGCAACGGACTTCCCCTAGGTACTATACTCAGTCGCGATCGAAATCATACTGCTGTAGTTCCCCTCGATCGAGTTTCTCCCCACTTCAAAAATGCTATTCTCGCAGCAGAAGACGGACGCTTTTACCACCACGGTGCATTAGAAATGGAAGCGATCGTGCGTGCAATATTTCTAGCTATTCAACACAAAAAAATTGTCAGTGGTGCTTCTACAATTACCATGCAACTAGCGCGAATGTTAGAACCAGCACCTCGCACACTTCCCAACAAGATCGAAGAAATTTGGCGATCTTGGCGCTTAGTCGCAGGTATGAGCAAAGATGAGATACTTCATGCCTATATTAATCGATTGCCCATGGGAGGTAATATATACGGAGTAGAAGCAGCATCCCGCGTTTATTTTGGCACACCTGCGGCTGAATTAAATATCGCTCGCTCGAGTCTACTAGCAGCCTTACCTAATAATCCTACTTATTTCAATCCTTACTATAACTGGGAACGGCTAAAACAACGACAGAAATACGTACTCGATCGCATGGTAGAAGATGGCTATATAACTCGCACCCAAGCAGATCTAGCCTATGCAGAAGAAATTACTCTTCAACCCCGCCAACAGGGAATTATAGCAGCACCTCACTTTTTATTCTGGCTAGCCGATCGACTTCCTCAAGATCGTCCTCCTCAGATACGCACCACCATCGATCGCTCCTTACAACAGTTTGTAGAAACTCAAGTAAAAGATATCGTCCGCACCCTCGCACCTCAAAACGTCAGTCAAGCAGCAGTAGTAGTTATAGACAATCGTACCGGAGAAATATTAGCTTATGTTGGCTCGGTAGATTATTTTGCTCGAGGAGAATTAGGACGCAACGATGGAGTTCAATCTCTGCGTCAACCTGGTTCTACATTAAAACCTTTTCTCTATCAATTAGCCCTAGAAAAACGAATTATTCGCCCCAATACAGTTTTAGCTGACGTTCCCACCTATTACGCCATTCCTGGAGCCAAACTATACAGCCCTACAGATTATAGCGAAACCTTTGCAGGACCAGTAAGAGTTCGCATCGCCCTCGCCAATTCTTTAAACATTCCTGCAGTGCGAGTTTTAGAACGAGTTGGAGTAGATAAATTTCTCGATCGCCTGCACGAACTTGGTTTCGCAAACCTCGATCGAGCCCCAGAATACTACGGCTTAGGTTTATCTTTAGGTAGCGGCGAAGTCTCTCTCTGGGAATTAGCCCGTGCTTACCGCATTTTGGCACGAGAAGGGAAGATAACACCTACTATCACTACAATACCCCAATTTTCAGAATCAGGAACCCAAAACCTCTCCAAAAACTCCCCAACCTGGGGGCTAATTACCGATATGTTAAGAGATCGTCACGCTCGTGCTTTAGCTTTTGGGGTTGACTCAGTTCTGAATTTACCTTTTCCCGTTGCAGTAAAAACAGGTACTTCCTCCAATTACCGAGATACTTGGACAGTTGGCTACACTACTGACTACACCGTTGCTACCTGGGTCGGTAATTTCGATGGAAAACCCATGAAACAAGTTTCTGGGGTGGTGGGTGCAGCACCTCTGTGGCAGAGGATTATGTTACACTTGCACCAAGATTCTGAACCATCTGCTTTTTTTCCTCCTTCTAGGATGGTACAGCGTCCTATATGCGCCCTTTCAGGATTAAAACCCACTTCTGCTTGTCCTTCAGTAGTGCAGGAGTATTTTTATCGGGAAGACCTCAAAGATTACGAAAATAACCCAGATACTTTTTATGAAATAGTCGAGGGAAAATCTACTCAATATCGCCTCAATTTACCCCCAGAATACGACGAATGGCTAGCAATGCAACAGCGATCGACTTTTATTCCCAGTCAGCTTCAAATTTTATTTCCTCGTGACGGGGATCGTTTTTTAATAGATTCAGAAGGCGATACCACTTCGCAGTTAGAATTTAAAATTGCTGGAGCATTAGAGTCGCCTTTAGAATTGTGGCTCAACGGCAAAAAATTAGCCACTAACTCCTCTAACTCTTTCTTTTGGGACTTGCGTCCTGGACAATGGACTCTAGAAGTGAAAAACGGTAGAGATAGCGATCGCCTTACTTTCTTTGTAGAATTAGCACCTAATCGAGCGACTCGTTGGGGTTTTTCCAGCGCCACTCCTTAAAATATATCTATTGCTAAATTTTTATTGATTTATATTTAGAATTTTTCCTAAGTTGAATTAATAAAATATAAACTACAGTTAAGAGCTAGGGGAGATTCTTACATCCACTAAATAGAATTAGTTTAACTAATTAAAGTGGGTTGGTGTCAAGATATTTCGAGCTATATTGTTAAGAAAAAAAATCCAAAAAATATTAAACTAAGTAAGGTTAAAAATATTAAAAATAGAGATGTATTCGTATTTTCAACGTATCCCGATCGTTAATTAATAGTTTTTTAGAGAATGAGGAAGAATATAACAAAAAAAATTTTGTCTTTTTTCTAAAAACTAGAAAAGTTTATAAAAGTTGGAAAGAAAAACAAGTACGATATTAAAATTGCCAAAGGCGACGAAAAAAGAATCTTCTATATAGAAAACATTAAAATAATTTAACGTCGCTTTGTCTAATTAACTCTCAAACTAATAAATTAAAGTGCCCATGAGTAAAGAAGTAAAAAATATTACTAAAATACAAACTCGCCAGGAAAAAGAGCAAAGGTACGCACGAGAATATTCTCGTGCCAGAGAACGTGACGGAGAGAACTTAAGCGAAACAACTCGCGCTCGATTGTTCCAGCTACAACAAACATTAGGATTAGAAGATGGGGAGATAGCCTCAATAGAAGTAGAAATTACTGCTAGTTTTCGAGACTATCAAGAAAAATTGCAGCAATACGAACAGGCGTTGTTAGAAGCAACGAACAAAGAATTTCCTCTAAAAAAAGAAACTAGCGATCGATTGCAAAGATTTCAGAAATTTTTAAAACTTAGCGATAAAGATATTATTCCCCTTGAAGCCAGAATTATTGCTCAAAAACAACAAAGATATTTAGTAGAGATAGACACAGATAATAAAGAAAGCTTTAACGTCGCTCAACCTCAAGTAGAAAGAGATTTAGGGGCAGAAGATTCTTTTGAGATGGAAACCAATTCAGTTACTACAAGAGAGACTCTTTCCAAACCAGAAGGACAAGTTACTTTTCTCTCAGCTTGGTTTGGCGCTGCTGTAGTAGCGATCGGCTTATTAGCCGGTGTATCTTGGTGGTTAATAGATAAACCGAACTCTCCAAATAATCCATCTTCAATAGCTCTGAGCAAAGAAAATGGCAATATTAAAACATCTGTTCCTTCCTATACAGGACAGTATGACAAAGACTTTTTGAGCGTAAATAACGTACCTTCGGGAGAATTTGGCTATGGAGGGAGCGTCGCTTGGATGGAAATGTATAAAGTAATAGACCCCGCGATCGAAGCTGCAAGACCGGAGTTTAAATTGCGCTACACTCTTCCTGAAAATGGCATTCCTAGCTCCAGTGCGGGTCTGCGCATGTTACTAGACGATCGAATAGCATTTGCTCATTCTTCTCGTCCCCTCCACGCTGACGAATATCAGAAAGCGTTAAAACTTGGCTATACTCTCAGCGAAATTACAGTAGCTTTAGAACCAATTGCGATCGTCGTCAATCCCAATTTAAACATTTCCGGTCTGACCCTGAGCCAATTAAAAGATATTTACACTGGTAAAATAACCAATTGGAATCAAGTTGGCGGTCCAAACCTAAAGATTATTCCCTATTCCTTTAACGCTAAAGATTCTGGCATAGCCGAGTTTTTCGAGCGCGATGTCATGGAGAGTCTTCCTTTTGGGAACAATGTTGTTTTCGTTCAGACAACTACCAATGCTTTGCGCGAGTTAGCAGCCAATCCTGGGGCTATTTACTATGCTTCAGCGCCAGAAGTAGTCGGTCAGTGCAGCATTAAACTAGTGGCGATCGGTAACAATTCCGATCGATTAATTTCTCCCTATAGTGAGCCTCTCGTTCCAGCCTCCCAATGTCCAGAACGCCGCAATAAGATTAATATGGCTGCCATGGAAACTGGTCAGTACCCAATCTTACAGCCCCTATTTGTGGCGGTTAAATATGACGGGAAAGTTAATCAACAAGCAGGTGAAGCATACGCTAATTTTATGTTGAGCGATCGAGGTCAGAAAATAATTAGACAAGCTGGGTTTATTCCCATTCGTTGTTTGTCTAAATTTATCGATAAATTAGACGCTTGTCACTAGCCTCATTAGGAAATTTTAGTTGCATTCGATGTGATTTGAATAAAAATTCTGGGCAATCTAGGTATTAAGAGTGAAACATTTAGGTATTAAGAGTGAAAAATCGCCCAAATACCTAGATTTATTTAACCCAGAATTAAAACAATGTCAATACAAATAGAAGCTAAAAAGCAAACTCGTCTTTTACTAAATTTGTGGAATTTAGGTGGAATTGAAAAGGAAGTTAAATTAGGAGAACTTAACAAGCAAGTAAAACTGAATAAAGAAAAGGCAAAAGACTATCAAAAAATATACGATCGATTAGAAAAAGAAGAAGCGATCGCCCTGACAAAGAAAGGTAACTCTACAAAAGTTTCTTTGACAAATAAGGGTTTGCAAATGTTAGATGCTGGAATTAAAAGTCCAGACTTTAAGTATAAGCCTACGCAAAAAGTTAGAACCAAAGATTTTAACGCTTTATTAAAGTGGATCGAGCATTTAGATATTGCAGTGAGTCCTAATAATCCTAATAATGGGAATACTAACGGCAAGCAAAGCGAAATAGTTTCTTACGAAGAATTTAAACAAGTAGCCTTGGATGTTTACGAAAAGCTAAATAAAGGCTATAACTACGACGATTTAGTACCAATTTATCGCATCAGAAGAGAAATTGGGGAAAAGGTCGATCGAATTCAGTTTAATGAATGGCTGTTAGAAATGCAAGCTAACGATATTTTCCAGCTTATGGAAGGTAGTGTCGAAGATAGCGCTCCAGATAAGATTGAAGATTCGATTACTACTGAACTTAGCGGACTGCGCTGTTATGCAAAGCGTTTAGTTGCATAGACGCAACACAACTATTTTTGCACATTTTATTCACTTAGAGAAACTTTTTGCCAAGACCATGACTTTTTCTCCATCTCAAATTCAAGACAAACAATTAGAAAATATTATTAAAAATTGTAATCCCTTCGATCGAGAAGTAATTGTTACAAAACAAGCTATTTGGAAAGAATCATTTCCCGATGTTCCTTCTATTAATGCTGCTGCTTCCGATGCCGTTTTTAAGGCGATCGATAACGTTAGTAATGGACATCGTAAAGTTATAGGTATAACTCATAGGGCTGAAAGAGGAGTAGGAAAAAGCCACATTATCAGTCGCATTCGCAGTCACATTAAAACTGAAGGTAATGCCTTTTTTGTTTATATGGGCGAATATAGCGATTTAGATAAAATAAAACTCGAATTCCTCAATATTTTATGTGCAAGCCTCAAACAAGAAGGTTTTCAAGGAGTTATGCAATGGCAAGAATTAGCGGCTGCTTTGGTCAATGAAGCACTAGATAAAAAATATAACCTTCAAACGATACTTGAAGTTTTTCCTAATTGGTTTAAACAAACAAAACATAACTTAGTTAATCAATTAACTCAACAAATTCTTGAGATTAAGTCTGACATCGAAGATCCCGATCTAATAACAGCAATTGTTTGCACACTTCACCCAACTTATAAAGCTTTTGCGATCAAGTGGCTTTCTGGCAAAAGTTTAACCACATCGAAAGCTGAAGAAATGGGATTACCTAATCCTAGTGAAGAGGAAAGAGAAGCTGAATGTTTTAGTAAAATTTGTCAGATTCTAGATGTAATTAGCAATTATAAAACAATAGTAATCTGTTTTGACGAACTAGATAGTACTGATTATTCTGAAAGTGGTTTTACTAGGGCGCAGATAGTAGCTAGTTTCATTAAAGATTTATATAACAACATTAAACGGGGTGTTTTTCTAACAAGTATGTACCCTCAAACTTGGAGTAATCATATTAATTCTTTACCACAAGCAGAAGCAGTTGTCGATCGCATTGGCTCACACATCATTGACCTCAAATATCTTAATTCTAATGACGTATTGACTTTAGTTTCTTGTTATTTAAAAGAGTTTTATACCGAACAAGGATTAACACCTCCTCATTCAGTTTATCCTTTTACAGAGACTCAATTAAGAACACTAGGGACAGAAAGACCCACCGTTAGAAAGGTTTTAAATTGGTGTAAGGATAAATGGAGGTCAGGTCCAATAATAGATCCACGTAAATTAGCTTATAACAATGAGCTTCAAAATATTGAAGCAGATTTTATGGAGGATAAAGCAAAATTAGCGAAAGCAATGATTTTTGCTTTTAATAGAATAATTGGACAAAAAGTAGAAGGGGTTCAAGTAGAAAAAATTGAAACTATCCTAGAGCCTTACAATGAATATATAAACTTCAAAATTATTGGAAAAGAAAAAGGAAAAACTGTCAAAATTGGTGTGGCAATAATGCAATCTTCCAATGGCAACAGGATTGGGGCTTGTTTAAGACATTTAAGTCAATATCAGATATACGATCTGACCCGCGGTTGTTTGGTTCGTTCTACAAGAATTAATCCTACTTCAAGAGTAGCCCGTCAAAGATTAAATGTACTTTTAAATGAAAAACGAGGAGCATGGGTCTTATTAAAAGAAGAACAAGTTAGACCTTTGATTGCCATTTATGCTGTTTATAGTGCTAGAGAAAATTATGAGTTAAGTGATCGAGAGATTTTTGAGTTTATATCTCAAAAAAAATTAGCATTAGATAATCCTTTACTAAAAGAAATTTTGAGTAATACTTGCGGAAAAATACCTGAAAATGCAGATGATGAAGATATAGTTTATGGAAGCTAATTGATTTAAGGAATACAAGACAAATGGATAATAATAGATCTATTTCCATTGCTACAGCTTTACGCTTACCAGCACCAGATATAACAGCATTAATAGAAGGTCGATCGCTGGTAGCTATATCTCGCATTTTTATCAACCCAGAAAAAACATTTGCTCTTTATCCCAGCGATACTTCTAGTAATGCTTTACCTAACCAACAATATTATCGTCCTAATTTTCTCGATACAGCAGAAAAAGCGATCGCAGAGTTGAATGACCATACTGTTGACATTAAAGCATGGGCGAAGTGCTATAAATGTGAAATTATTAACCAAGAAGATAAGGATAGTTTTGAGATCCTGTCTCAGCTTACAGTCTGGACTGAGGATGCTTGGGAAAAAACTATATCCCAACGAGGACATATATTTTTAACTTACCTCAGAGTGTATCCTTTACCCGAAATACTCAATATCCCTGTTTCTTCTAACTCTCGCTTCGTCTCCTTACCAATACCGATCGCACTCAGCCAAATAAACCCAATATTAAGCGATCTCACTTTCGATCGACGCAGTCATGAGTTAGAAAACCGCATCCCACCAAAACATCCAGAATTAGAACAACTAATAAGTGGTCTTGCTCCTCTTTCAGATAATAACCTGGGTGCTAAACAACTCGATCGCAATATAAGAAACTTTCTCGGTTGGAATAATAAACAGTCCGAGTCAAATATAGACCCCGATCTAATCTGGATAGAAAGAATAGCTACAGTTGGAAACTCTAGCGACGGTAACGAGTTTGAAAAATTAGTAAGAAAAGGTTTAATTAAGTTAGGTTTTGGCAACTATAATACCAATCCTAAAGCAAGTCTCGATCCTGAAGCTACTGGAGGGGCTGGAGGAATAGATTTCTATTGCGAAACTCCTTATCCAGTAGTAGGAGAATGTAAAGCAACCCAAACAGAAACAGTCCCCAGTAGCACACCAGGACAACTAATTCAATTAGGTAACAATCATCTGGGTAGAGAGAAATACGATCGCTGTCTCAAATTAATTGTAGCGGCTGGCAGACTAACACAAGATGCACAACTTACGGCTATGAACAATCAAATAAGTGTAATTCGTCCCGAAACTTTGCAAAAATTAGTAGAAATGCAAGCAAAATATCGAAACTCGATCGATCTTTTCAAACTTAAAGAATGCTTGCAAGATGCTTATGGTTTAGCCGACGATCGAGTAGAAGAATATTTAAGAGACATCAGTCAAGAAATTGAAATAAGATCGCACATAGTCAAAGTTGTTAAAAATTATTTAGAAAATACTCAATCTAAGGATGTCGTGCTAGAAGCCATACATGGAGCTTTTGTTAATTCCAACCCACCCAAACCTTTAAACAGAGAAGAAATAAAAGACATTTTAATCGAATTATCTTCACCGCTAGCAGGATATTTAGGACGCAAAAGAGGAAGAAATGGAGCCGATCGCTTTTATTTTTTGCGAGATTTATCGATTAATTAGGAGTCAGGGAACAGAGAACAGTGCTAGTTTTTAGGCTATTTATACCCCGCATAAGACTTAAAACGTGCGATCGATCTATCTGTTCCCTGTTGCCTATTCCCTGTTCCCCTTAATTTTCAGTTTCCAATTATCCATTTAAAAGCACTGTCAACATCAGTAACGCGATCGCCTTCTGGCATTATGGGACGTTTAATGATGACTGCAGGTAAACCCAGTTCTCTAGCAGCAATTATCTTGGCAATTGTTGCTTCACCACCGCTATTTTTGCTAACAATTGCCTCGATCTGGTATTTTTTTAACAACTGGCGCTCTTCTGTTAAATCAAAAGGGCCTCTTTCCAATAATAAATGTCCCTTGGGAATTGGTTTATCGGATGCTGGAGGTTCGATCGTTCGCATCAGAAACCAAATATCCTCTAAATAACTAAAAGCAGCTAATTCTTGTCTGCCAATAGCCAGAAAGACTCGCTTTGCCAAACCTGGAAGTACGGCTACAGCAGCTTTAAAGTCATTTACTTCAATCCAGCGATCGCCTTTTATTGGTTGCCATGGGGGACGCACTAACATTAAATGGGGAATACCACAGATTTTTGCTGCTATAGCCCCATTAAAGGAAATTTGTGCTGCAAAAGGATGGGTCGCGTCAATAAGTAGAGCGATCGCATTATTTCGTAGATAAGTCACTAAGCCTTCTGTTCCGCTAAAACCTCCTATTCTAGTGGGTACGTGAATCTTGGCTGGCTGACTAGTTCTACCTGCTAGAGAAACAATAACTTCTATTCCCTCAATAGTTGAAGCTTTAACAGCTAATTGAGAAGCCTCTGTGGTTCCACCCAAGATTAAAACTCGCATTATTTATCTTCTTCCCGCGAGAATACCCACGCTTTCAGCGTGTGGATGAATCGCAGGGCAGCCCTTTTAGTATTATCTTTAATCTTACAGAAAGCTATGTTAAAATGTAAGTTGTAAATAACTAACTATTGTAAGGGATGTTTTTTATTTTTAATTAGGGAACCCTTTTTCAAATAATTATTTTCCGTAAATGACCGAACGCGCCTACAAATATCGGTTTTACCCAACTCCAGAGCAAGAAAATCTCTTGCGACGGACGATAGGTTGCGTTCGTTTGGTTTACAACAAAGCTTTGGCAACTAGAACTGAAGCATGGTACTCCAAAAAAGAGAGGGTCGGCTACAAAGAAACCTCTAGTTTTTTGACTGCTTGGAAAAAGACTACTGAACTTAACTTTCTTAACGAGGTAAGCTCTGTACCCTTGCAGCAATGCCTTAGAAATCTGCAAAAAGCATTTGCTAACTTCTGGGGAAAGAGAGCTAGATATCCTCGGTTTAAGAAAAAGCGCTCGGGGGGGTCGGCTGAGTTTACCAAGTCTGCATTTAAATGGAAAGATGGTAAATTGTGGCTTGCTAAGTGTAAGGAACCACTCAATATAGTCTGGTCTAGATATTTGCCTGATGCTTGTGCCCCATCTACAGTAACAGTCAAATTCGAGCCATCGGGAAGATGGTATATTTCTTTGCTGATAAATGACCGAACCATTGAGAAATTCCCACCAACTGACAAGAAAGTTGGCATTGATGTAGGTATTTCTCGATTGATTAGTACCAGCGACGGGGATTTGATAGCTAATCCCAAGCATTTCAATCGGCTGTATCAAAAGCTTAAAAGAGCGCAAAAGGTATTGAGTCGGAAGACCAAAGGCTCTAATAATCGACATAAAGCGCTACAGATAGTAGCTAAGATACACACTCAAATCAAAGATGCTCGTACCGATTTCCTGCACAAGTTGACTACTTCGTTGGTTAGAGAAAATAGCCTTATTGCTATTGAAGACTTGGGGGTTAGAAACATGGTTAAACTCCGCAAGTTGGCTCGGTCTATATCCGATGCTGCTTGGGGGGAGATGTTTCGTCAACTTGAGTATAAGTGTGAGTGGTACGGGCGAGAATTGGTTAAAATTGACCGATTCTATCCCAGCAGTAAAAGATGTAATCAATGTGGTTTTGTAGTCGCTCGATTGCCCCTCGACGTTCGCAGTTGGGATTGCCCTAGCTGTGGAACTACAGGCATAGACCGCGACATCAATGCTGGAAAAAATATCTTGGCTGCAGGGCTTGCAGTTTCTGTCTGTGGAGCGGACATAAGACCTGATAACCATAGTGTTAAAGGGCAGTTGCGAAAAACTCGTACATCGAGAAGGAAACAGAAACCCAGATCGTGAGGTTTGGGAATCCCGCGTCAAGGAGCGCGGGAGGATGTCAAGTAAGATAAGTTCCAGAAGTATTTTTAAAGCATTAAACCTATTTCTGACTTCTGACTTCTGACTTCTGACTTCTGACTTCGTATAATGGCTCGTAAAGGTTACACCTTATCTGTTTTTGCTGTTGCTGCTGCTAAAGCTGCTTTGCTGCATCTACAAGAGAAAATGAATTCCGAACCAGTAGTGTGTCTCGATCTGCTACCAGAAAGCGCAGAGATACCCATTCAGCAGCTAGCTATTTTAGATTCTACTAGTGCTTTGGCAATTACTACTAGCGATCCAGGTGATAATTTAGATCTAACTCGCAATACACCAATTTGGGCGTTGGTTAGGACGAGCGATCGCGTTTCTGATGCTTTAATTCTAGAAGCTGGTGAGGGTTTGGGTAAAACAGTAACGGGAGATCCTGCTATTTATAGTTTTGCTCGTCGCTTATTTGAGGCTAATTTATTACCAATAATTCCTGCAGATAAAACTGTAACGGTTTCAATTATTTTGCCTTTCGGTCGTCAACTGGCTCAACGGACTTCAAACGAAGCATTTGGCATTCTCGAAGGACTTGCTTTACTTGGAACTAGCGGTATATCTCAACCTCTATCGGCAGCCGATCGTCTAGAAGAATTTCGCCTAGATCTGCAGAATAAAGTAAAAGATCGCTCAAATCTAGTATTTTCTATTGGTAGCAATGGCGTGCGCGTTGCTCAAAAATTAAGTATTCCAGAAGAAACCATCGTCCAAACTGGTAATTGGATTGGTGCAATGCTGGTAGAAGCTGGGTTACGGGGTGCTAATTCAGTGCTTTTGCTTGGCTATCAGGGTAAGTTAATCAAGCTAGCTGGCGGAATTTTTAATACGTCCAGTCATTTAGCCGATGCCAAACTAGAAATTATTAGTGCTGCTGTTGCTTCTGTTGGTGGCGATCGCAATGCGATTAAAAGTGTCTTGGCTGCGCAAACTGCAGATTCGGCTTATAAAACACTAGTGCAATTACAATTAGCTGAGTCAGTTTTTACATTACTAGCAGATAAAATTAGTCACAAAGCTACTGCTTACGTTCAAAAGTATGCCGATGTATCTCTAAAAATAGGTACTATTCTCTTCGATCGTCAGGGTCACATTATTGTTAGAGATGCAATAGCCAAGGAACTGATAAATAAGTTGACGCGACCCGATAAAAAGAAATAACAAGAAGCAGACCGTTTTAGAAAAAGAATAATTTCAGATTTAATAAATATTTTAGGATCGAAAAAAATTACCAAAATTACTCCGCCCGCATAAGCTATCATTGTAGTATGGCACAAGTATTCTAGAGTTGATGACTCAAGTGAAGTTATCTTGAGAAATCTCCAAAGAACATGGAGAAAAATCCTAGCATCGAAATTAAATCAATGATAAAACTCGATCGGGATATGTGTGAAAAAAGTACTCGATCGCAAGAAAATAATGCAATTTATTAGCTCGCTCTCCAAAAATCGAGCATAACAGTAATTTGAATTTAGGACGAGATATGTTGTGGATTGGAAGAGATAGGATTGAAAACAAACTGCAGTCAACACCTATAATTCGGTGTTCTTGTTCTATTTGCCGCGCTACTAATCAAAGCAATAATTTTAATTCGTTGGAGTCAGGAAAAAAATCATTTTCCAATCGATCGCCAACAGGCAATATTTACGTTGACGGTATTCTCTGGGGAGGACATAATTGGCTTGTTAATTCCAATCGAGTTATTACTTATTCATTCTGGGGTAATAGTGTTCGATATCGTAGAAATTGGAAATCTCATGAAATTTCTGCCATGGAGCAAGCATTACGCACTTGGTCTAATGTAGCTAATATTAAGTTTGTCAAAACAAGGAACAATAACCCTAATGCCACACTTAAATTTCATTTAATTGACAACTCTTTCGAGTTCCCAATATTGGGAATGTTTTATCCTCCAGGCACCAAAAACGAAGGTAACGGCTATTTCAATTTCCAAGGATATGGTTGGAATCAAGCAGGTTTGAAACAAGGTGGATATGGTTTTACCACCCTCCTTCACGAACTAGGTCACGGATTGGGATTGGCTCATCCTCACGATAAAGGTGGTGGTTCTTTTATCTACCCTAGGGTTACTTATGAATATAGTACTGGCAATTTTGGACTCAACCAAGGCGTGTGGACAACCATGTCCTATAACGATGGTTTAGTATCCAATAATTTGCCCTTAGCAAGTAATTATGGATATCAAGGAACGCCAATGGCGTTTGATATTGCTGCTGTTCAGTATCTCTATGGTGCAAACAAAAACTACCGCATTGGCAACAATACTTATACTTTACCTTCAAAAAACAGGTCTGGTAGTTTCTATTCTGCCATCTGGGATACTGGCGGTATAGATACAATTACCGCTGCAGGAATTAATAGGGCGGTTAATATTGACTTACGCCAAGCACCTTTAAAAGGAAAAAATGCTGGAGGTTATATTTCTTCTGTATTCGGTATTAATGGTGGCTACACCATAGCTAACCGAGTCACAATCGAAAAAGCGATTGGCGGCTTTATGAACGATCGGCTCATAGGCAACATAGCAAATAATGTTCTTTTTGGCGGTAATGGCAATGATTTTCTGAATGGAGGCGGTGGCAAAGATCGCTTACTTGGAGGTAGAGGTAGGGACATTCTTAAAGGAGGTCTTGATAATGACATTATCAATGGGGGCGATGATAATGACATTATGAATGGCGAAGCTGGTAATGATACTTTCATTGTTAACAGCAGGTTCGATCGAGTCCTAGAATCTGTCAGAGGTGGTATCGATCGTGTAATTTCTTCTGCTCGTATTTATACTATCAGCGCTAACATAGAAAATTTAACTCTCAGCGCTCGAGCTATTATTGGGAGCGGCAATAGTAAGAACAATCGTATTAACGGCAATAGGTACAGTAACAAACTTATTGGCCAAGCTGGCGATGATACTCTCAATGGGGGGGCTGGGAACGATCGCCTTGTCGGAGGTGCTGGAGCTGACGTTCTTGTGGGTGGAACTGGAGCCGATCGCTTTGTCTTCAATTCAATCTCAGAAAAAATTGATATTATTTCAGACTTTAATAGAGGTCAAAGAGATAAAATTTCCATCTTCCATAAAAGTTTTGGAGCAACTTCTACTAATCAATTTAACTTCAACGCAGCTAATGGCGCTCTCTTGTTTAGGGGACAGCAAATAGCTACTTTGGAAAATATTAATGAGTCTGGATTTAATGTTTCTACTGATATTGTATTGCTCTAAACATTTTTTATATTTATTAGTAACGATCGATGTTTTTTTCATTTTTCAATTGTCCGATCGCCACTGACTCGGTATTACAATAGTAGAAAAATAAGGAACTTCTGCTGAATTTACCTTTTCGATCGCGATAATTTGTCGATCTGGCATAGTAGCTTTTTCTATATACTTAGCTCGATCGTATAACCCCAATTCTTTTAAAACACCTATTACTTTCTCAAAATGTCTGCCCAATTTAATAATTACAGCAGCATCAGCAACAACTAATTTAGCTTTTAATACTTCTGCTGGCAAAATAGCAGACAATACCACAAACACGTCATTGCGATAAGTTAAAGGAACTCCCAAAGCAGCCCCACTTGCCATAATTGAAGAAACTCCTGGAACTACTTCCGTAGGAAATCTATCTACTAACCGATTATAGATATACATAAACGTGCCGTAGAAAAAAGGATCGCCTTCGCACAGCACAACTACATCTTGCCCTAACTTCAAATGTTCGGCTAGAGTTTCTGCGGCTTTGTCGTAATATGGTTGGGAAGAAAGTTCTAGTTTGAAGGGGAAATACAGAGGAACTTCGATCTGTTCGGGTTTAATATATTCCTGCACGATCGATCGCGCCAAACTCTGTTGATTTTTTTCTGAAATAGGATAAGCCACTACAGCAGCCGATCGCAATAATCGTAAAGCTTTTAGTGTAATTAATTCTGGATCTCCAGGACCAATTCCCAAACCATAAAGACGACCTACCGACTTCATTATATTTCCCTCTCCGTTGCTAAGGCATTAACTGCTGCAGCGGCGATCGCGCTACCACCCCGACGACCCTGTAAAGTAATAAAAGGTACGCCCCGACTATCTGCTGCTAGAATAGCTTTCGATCGTGCTGCACCTACAAAACCCACAGGAAAACCTAAAATTACCCCAGGTTTGGGCGCACCCGCGTCTAACATTTCCAATAGATAGAATAGGGCTGTAGGTGCATTGCCGATCGCCACAATAGAACCGTGCAAATGTTCTCGCCAAAGTTCTAACGCCGCTGCCGATCGCGTATTATCAATATTACGGGCGATTTCTGGTACTTGAGAATCTTTCAGAGTACAAATTATCTTATTGTTTGCTGGTAAACGACTGCGAGTAATTCCATTAGCTACCATTTGCGAATCGCACAAAATGCTTGCACCTGCTGCTAATGCTTTTCTGGCAACAGCTACAGCATTGGGTGAAGCTTCTAGATCGGTGACAATATCGGTCATCCCGCAAGCGTGAATGAGACGAACAGCAACTGGTGCGAGATCGGGGGGAAGACTAGATAAATTTGCTTCGGAACGAATGATAGCAAATGACTGACGATAAATTTCGTTCCCGTTACGGATGTATTCAAGTGTCATTGAAATTGAGCCTAAGACATTTTGTAAGTATTCCCACTAATCTGAATTAATACTTAAAAGTATACTCTGAAAAAATTAGTGTATTTTCTTAATTAAGATAGCAAAAAATCTACATAAAGACAGCTAAAACTCTGAGACTATTTTCGATTGATTCATGTTGATTTTAAATTGATTATCTTCTCAATAAAAACCTGGCTTTTACACAGTATGATTTTTGGCATTTCGGAGAATATCAAACTAAAAATATATGTTTTTTATAAAGATAAACTAATGGCGATCGCAGTTTATACAAATCCAAATCACAATTTTTACTGCTTGATAATTGATTTCTTTTTTTAAACTGAATAATGATTTTTACAATAAGAAAAAGTTCGGTATTTTTTTCAATGTCAAAGTAATTAATTAGCAATTAATTTAGAAAAGAATCAATAAAAAAATGAAAGACGATCGTGCAAACAATGGTTAACGTAAATTATATTTTTGGCACTCAAGGAGCAGATTCTATAGAAGGAGGAGAAGGTAACGATCGCCTTTTTGGTCGCAAAGGTAACGATACTTTGATAGGGGGTACAGGAAATGATTCTCTTTTTGGTGGTATGGGAAACAATCTCTTAGAAGGAGGAGAAGGAAACGATCGCCTTTTTGGGGGCAAAAATAACGATACTCTGATGGGGGGTATAGGAGATGATTTTCTTTTTGGTCGTATGGGAGAAAATCTCTTAGAAGGAGGAGAAGGAAACGATCGCCTTGTTGGGGGCAAAAATAACGATACTCTAATGGGGGGTATAGGAGATGATTCTCTTTTTGGTCGTATGGGAGACGATCTCTTAGAAGGAGGAGAAGGAAACGATCGCCTTTTTGGTGGTACAGGAAACAATCTTTTAAAAGGAGATGAAGGAAACGATCGCCTTGTTGGGGGCAAAAATAACGATACTCTGATAGGGGGTATAGGAGATGATTCTCTTTTTGGTCGTATGGGAGATAATTCCTTAGAAGGAGGAGAAGGAAACGATCGCCTTGTTGGGGGCAAAAATAACGATACTCTGATGGGAGGTATAGGAGATGATTCTCTTTTTGGTCGTATGGGAGATAATTCCTTAGAAGGAGGAGAAGGAAACGATCGCCTTGTTGGGGGCAAAAATAACGATACTCTAATGGGAGGTATAGGAGATGATTCTCTTTTTGGTCGTATGGGAGATAATTCCTTAGAAGGAGGAGAAGGAAACGATCGCCTTGTTGATGGCAAAGATAACGATACTCTGATGGGGGGTACAGGAGATGATTCTCTTTTTGGTCGTATGGGAGAGGATCTCTTAGAAGGAGGAGAAGGTAACGATCTACTCTTAAGCCGCAGCGATGCAGGTGAACCAGATATTTTTCAAGATAATTCAGCCAATAAGGTTTATCCAGACCAGCCTTTCTTAGATGCTAATGATACTCTAACTGGAGGTAGTGATGCTGATACTTTCCGTTTTAAGTTGGTAATGAATGCTAAAGAAGAAATTTATACTCAGCATATCGATGATACAGGCAAAATCAATTGGATGGCAGTTGCTGGAGAAAATGACAACTTACACGACCATTGGGTTGATGGTATTGGTAATGATGTCATAAGTGATTTCAATAAGTCCGAGGGAGATAAGATTGAAATCCTCGGTCATACTGTAGAAGTCTTAGACATTCAGTATCTTACTGATGATAATAATATTGATTACTCACTTATTCAATTGATTAGCGATCAAGGTGCAGGAGGAGGAGCCCATAATCAAGATCGACTTGGCACTATTACCGTATTTGGCGATCGAGTAGAGGAAAGCGATTTAACAGTCGATCCGACTAAGCATTATGGTGCATTTAACTCGGTTCCTCCTAATGTAATCTAGTTGAAACTTGGGAATTTTTGAGCTATTTTAACGGCTCAAAACTCCTTTAGATAAGCCTTTTGATAAACTAGCAGAATCCACTCTAAAGCTCCTAGGAGGAACGACTGCGGAGATTTTTATGATTTCAGAGGCAAAAAACTGCCAAAAATGGCTTTCTGTAGTGGGTATTGGTGAAAATGGAATAGCGGGATTAAATCCGATCGCCCGATCGCTACTAGAGAATGCAGAAGTTATCTTTGGTGGCGATCGCCATTTAGCCATGCTTCCCGAAAGCGCGCCGCGAAGCGGATCTCTGCGAGATCGACAAGAAAAGCTAGTTTGGACAACTCCGATCGAACATTCAATAACAGAGATTATTCGCAGACGAGGACAGTCTGTTTGCGTTTTAGCTAGTGGAGATCCGATGTGTTATGGCATTGGAGTTACTTTAATACGTCGCATTCCCCTATCTGAAATGACGATAATTCCCTCAAAGTCAGCTTTTAGTCTGGCTTGTGCGAAATTAGGTTGGTCGCTAACAGAAGTAGAATTATTGAGTTTATGCGGAAGAGATCCCAATTTACTCAATGCTGTCCTTTATCCTAATGCTCGATTGCTAATTTTGAGTGCAGGAAAACAAACACCAAAAACAGTCGCAGAAATATTAGTAGAAAAAGGATATAGCAATAGTGAAATTACAGTTTTAGAACACTTGGGGGGTGAAAAAGAAAGAATTGTTAGAGGAATTGCTGCTAGTTGGGATGCAAATGACATCGCAGATTTGAACGCGATCGCCCTAAATTGTATTGCAGACCCAAATACTATACCTCTATCTCGTTTGCCAGGATTGCCAGATAATGCTTATCACCACGACGGACAACTAACTAAAAAAGAAATACGATCGATTACCATAGCAGCTTTAGCACCAATACCAGGACAATTATTATGGGATGTGGGGGCAGGTTGTGGTTCAATTGGTATTGAATGGATGCGAAGCGATCGAAGGTGTCGGGCGATCGCGATCGAACAAAATTCTCAAAGAGTTTCATATATTGCTAATAATGCTTCTGCTTTAGGTGTCCCCAATCTTAAAATAGTTGCTGGAGTCGCACCGAATATTCTGACAAATTTACCTCAACCAGATACTATTTTTATTGGTGGTGGCTTGACTGCTGAAAATTTATTAGAAACTTGTTGGAATGCTTTATCTGCTAAGGGTCGTTTAGTGGCTAATGCAGTTACAGTCGAAGGAGAACAAAAGCTATTGCAGTGGCAACGAGAATTAGGCGGAGAATTGACACGTATTGCCATTTCTAGGGCTGAACCTTTAGGGACTTTTTGGGGTTGGAAAGCGATCGCGCCTGTAACTCAGTGGGCAGTTTTGAAAAGTAAAAAGTAATTATTCACAGTTTAAGTTATATTTTGAAGCTTGTTATTTTAAAGATAATTGCTCTTAAATTTTTTATGGTTATTTTTTAACTAACGATCGCAAGTAAAGATTTGACTACAATCTGCTTGTGCGAGCTTATCTAAGATAAATTAGAACTATTGATAGTTAAGATAAAGATAATGCTCATTGACAAAACACTGCGCAGTCGTTACAAAATTATTAAAAAATTAGGTAGTGGTGGATTTGGAGACACTTACTTAGCTATTGATATCGACCTACCAGGTAATCCCCATTGCGTAGTCAAACATCTAAGATCTCAAAACTTTGACTCAGAAGTTTTTCCAGTAGCTAAAAATCTATTTGAAAGAGAAGCAGAATTTCTTTATCGCCTCGGAGAACACGATCGCATACCTCGCTTATACGCTCATTTTGAGGAAGAAGGGGAATTTTATCTAGTTCAAGAATTTATCGAAGGAACAGATCTTAGTGAAGAAATCCTTTCAGGAAATCCTTGGACTGAAGAGAAAACCATTCAACTATTACAAGAAATATTAGATATTTTAGTATTCGTTCACCAAAAAAATGTCATTCATCGGGACATTAAACCAGCAAATATCATTCGGAGAAAACTAGATAGCAAGCTAGTATTGATTGACTTTGGTGCAGTTAAATCTGTTACTACTTTGAGTATTGACCCTCAAGGAAAAACCAACCTAACAGTCGCTATTGGTTCCCCTGGATATATGCCTTCGGAACAATCTAATGGCAGACCCAAATTAGCTAGCGACATATATGCGGTGGGAATGTTAGGGATCCAAGCTTTAACCGGAGTCAACCCCAACCAACTTAAAGAAGACCCTGAAACTGGGGAAATTATTTGGCGCGATCGCGCTTCACAGGTCAGCGATCGCTTTGCAGATGTTTTAGATACCATGATACGCGATCACTTCAGTCAGCGCTATCAAAACGCCTCAGAAGCTTCAATAGCACTCGATTCTACTGTAATATCCCCAGCCTCAGCAGGAGTCGATGCTACTGTAACACCCCCCCCACAAAACTCAACTGTACTCCCACCAACCAATGTTGCTCAAACGACAATTTCTCCTCCCCACTCTTCATCTAGAAAGTTTATTCCTATATCTATATCCATAGCAGTTGTTGGATTAGCAGCAGTAACCGCTAGTTTCTTTACAATAAATAATTTTTTATCCACTTCGCAGACATCTCAAGGTTCATCATCTAGTACTGAAGGTGAGTTAGGATTGTCAGGTTCATCTAGTTCTCAAACAACATCTACCCAAACCAGCATCCCACAAGATTCATCTAGTTCTCAAACAACATCCACCCAAACCAACATTCCACAAGATTCATCTACCCCTGAAAAAACATCTTCCACAACTAATTCAATTGATTCATCTACTCCTACTCCATCCTATTCTGGTTCTGGGGCTATTTGGCGATCGCGATCTGGAAAAACTGTCATTCCTCAACTCGATAGAATTTGCTGGGGAAATAGCAAAGTAAATTCGGTACAAACTGTATTTGGTAGTCCTTCTTACGTAGGTACCATCACCTTTGACTCGCCAAAAAATAACGGTTGCTATCCAGGAGATACTATAAAAGGAGCTTTCAATCTCTATACTGCTTCCAGTCGCTGTCAAGGAATTGTTACTGTCACTTGGAAAATGAATAACAATGCTTATATCAAATGGGATATAAATAATTCTGGTTCTACTTGTCCTGTTAATACCGCCCAATGGGAAATTAATACTTATCCCGTTGCCAGAAATTGAAGGCGATCGAGAATCTAGGAAAGGCGAGATATTCCATCACAAACATCTCACATCTAGATATCAGACTTGGAGCGATTTAATTACCTATACCACAGTTGTCTGACCTATTACCATTTCATGACAATCGCAATGAATAATTTGAATAAATTAGAGCAAACAGCCCTCAATATTTTCCTAGCTGGCGTTCGGGCTGCTGACCCAGAATTAGCTGTCAAAAAATATCTGACCAGACAAGATAAACAATTATCTATCGGTTTATCTAATGGAGGAAATCGTCGAAAAAACTGGTCAAAAGTATATTTAATTGCTTTTGGAAAAGCTGCTTGTGCAATGGCAACAGCAGCCCAAGAAATACTTACCTCTGAGCCGAATTTAATGAGTGAATCTGGGCTGGTTGTTACTAACTATCAAAACGTTAAAGACGTTCCTAACTGTGAAGTTTTTGGAGCGCAACATCCTACTCCAGATCTAAATGGTTATCAAGCCGCTCAACAAATTGCCAAAAGAGTGAAAGCAGCCCGAGAAGGGGAATTAGTTTTAGTGTTAATTAGTGGCGGAGGTTCTGCCTTAATTCCTTACCCTCCTGACTCTATTAGTTTAGAAGATAAAATTACCACCACTAAACTCTTATTAGGATGTGGTGCCAATATCAATCAAATTAATGGAGTTCGGAAACATTTATCCCAATTAAAAGGGGGTGGTTTAACTATTTTAGCTGCACCTGCTGAGCTTCACGCTCTAATTTTATCAGATGTTATTGGTGATGAAGTAACGGCGATCGCTAGTGGTCCGACCGTCCCAGATTCAACCACTTACGATGATGCAATTCAAGTATTAAAACCCGTTTGGGAACAAGTACCGCTTAAGGTGCGCCAACATTTAGAAGCTGGAAAAAGAGGGGAAATTCCTGAAACTCCAAAAGAAGACGAGCCCATTTTTTCTAATAGCGATTACACTATTATCGGCAGTAATCGGATTAGTGTTAATGCCCTAATTCAAGAAGCCAAAAAGCAAGGCTTTACCCCTTGTTTGTACCGAGATGAATTAACGGGAGAAGCGAATCAAGTTGCTCGAGATTTAGTAGAATTTGCCTTACAACAAGAGCAAAAAACTCCCTTAGCAATTTTAGCTGGTGGCGAAACTACTGTCACCCTAAATCAGAATCCAGGTTGGGGAGGACGCAATCAAGAAATGGCCTTAGCTTTGGCTCTGGCTGCTCAACAAAAAGGTTTAACTGGAAACTGGGTCTTTTTAAGTGGTGGAACCGATGGCCGAGATGGTCCCACAGATGCTGCGGGAGGAATTGTAGGTCCTACAACTTTGGAGAAAATTCCTAACGCCCAAGATTATCTAGATAACCACGATGCTTATCACGCTTTACAAAAAGCGGATGCCTTATTGCAAATTGGCGCAACTGGTACTAATGTCGCCGATTTACAAGTATTTCTCCTCTCTCCTTTTTTTGAAGAATGAAGAGCTAAGAACTCAGGATAACTAAATTAACTGTAACAGAAAACGAGGCATGAACGAAATAAATCGTGACAATCAAACCACAAGTGGCAGACCGCCAAAATCTTACGCCAAAGCTTTCTTAATGCGCCATTATGCTGAACCAGACTTTTCGAGAGTGCCTTTAGAAATTCCCTCTAAAGCGGCTGAGAGGTTTTGTACTCGTCTTTGTCGGCTTTATGGCGAAGCCGAAGCCCAAAAATGGATGCCTGAACTAGAAAGAATTCTCAAAGTCCACTATGCTTACAAGCCGACGGAAATGATCCAATCCGAAAGGGAATTTGAGCGGAGCAACCGTTTTACGGAACGGGACATGATTTTGATTACCTACGGAGATTTACTCCAGAGTGAAAGTCATTCCCCCCTTGAAACTTTCAGGCAATTAATGGCTAAATATTTTTATTTACAAGGAATTTTTAATACCATTCATATCTTACCTTTTTTCCCTTATTCTTCTGACCGCGGATTTTCCATTACTGATTTTAAGGCTGTGAATATGAGTCTAGGGACTTGGGAAGACGTTGAAGAGCTCGGGGAGCATTACCAGTTGATGTTCGATGGGGTCTTTAACCATATTTCATCTCGCGGAGAGTTATTTCAGCAATTGTTATGTGGCAATCCTGAGCATCAGGATTTAGCAATTGTGTATAGCTCTCCCGACGAATTGACTCCTGAACAACGCCGACCAATCCTTCGCCCTCGTACCTCTGACGTTTTAACTCAATATCAGTCTATAAACGGTCCCATTTGGGTTTGGACTACCTTCTCTGCGGATCAGATCGACCTCAATTACAAAAATCCCAAAGTGCTCCTGGAGCTGATTAAAACCTTATTGCTTTACGTCCGTTATGGAGCAGATCTTATTCGCTTAGATGCTGCTACCTATTTATGGAAAGAACCAGGGACCTCTTGTGCTCACTTGCCGCAAACTCACGAACTGGTTAAGCTCTTCCGCGATGTCTTAAATCTTGTGGCACCGACTGTGGCCTTGATCACAGAAACCAATGTTCCCCATCAAGATAATATTTCCTATTTTGGAGATGGGGAGGATGAAGCCCAGATGGTTTACAATTTTGCTTTGCCGCCCCTAGTGCTCCATAGTTTCTACCGAGAAGATGCCACTGCCCTTTCTAATTGGGCGAAGGGTTTAATTCCCCCTTCTAAGTTGACAACATTTTTTAATATTCTTGACACCCATGATGGAGTGGGTTTGCTGGGAGTTAAAAATATCCTCTCCGCCGAAGATATTGGCCATATCGTCCAGACAGCCAGAAAACACGGTGCTTTCATCTCTTATAAAAGTGGAGAAGGTGGCAAAAAAGAACCTTATGAAATCAATACTACCTGGTTTAGCTTAAAGCGCAGAAGCCCCACACTGTACACGATAGTGTCAGTGTGGGATGAATGCGTGAGAAAAATAGTGCGTCCCCATATACCGATATCAACAGAAGTGTTGATGAGGGATATGGGGAC
>JASJDA010000241.1 GCA_030065755.1 Prochloraceae cyanobacterium
TACAAAACCAAGAACAACCCGAATAAGGATGCTTCGCGTTTTTTTTCTGGTTTCGCTAACCCCACCTAAATCGAAGATTATAGGTGGGGACTGCGCGAAACATTTCGTTCAATTGAAAACAGCTAGCGATCGCGTAGCGGCTAGCTGTTGTTCACTCTTCCAAGCTATCAAGCTGCACCGATCGCAGATTGCGATCGAGCTACTTCCCGATAGTAATTTTGTAGTTGACAGGTCGCCGAACTCCATCCCCAGCGTTCGGCTTCTTGGCGAGCATTTTGCCGCAGCATTTCCCGTTCTTCTTTTGCTGCTAGCAGGCTTTTAGTAGCTTCGATCGCCCCGTCAGGATCTGCTGGATCGAAGAGATAGCCATTCACTCCGTCGGTAACGATATCGGGAATACCGCCCGATCGCGCAGCAACTACGGGACAACCCGCAGCCATTGCTTCTAATAATACCAATCCTAAAGTCTCGGTGCGAGAGGGGAAAACAAAAGCATCAGCAGAAGCAAATGCAGAAGCTAATTCCAAACCCCGCAAATAACCGACAAAATGAGTTGGGGTTCCAGCAAAATGGGTTTCTAAGGTTTCCCGATGGGGACCATCTCCTACTATAGCCAAACGTGCCTCTGGGATAGCTTCTAAAATAGGTTTGATATTTTCAATTTCTTTTTCTGGCGAAACTCTTCCCACGTAAAGCAATATAGGACTTTCTGGATTTCCCTGAGACAGACGCGATCGCATCTTTTCTGAGGCTAAATGAGGTTGAAACATTTCTGTATCTACTCCTCTTTGCCACAAATCCACCCTTTCTATGCCGTGGGTGACTAATTCGTTTACCATTGCTGTGGAGGTACACAAATTTAAACTAGCTTGATTGTGAGCTAATTTAAGTAATTCCCACAATACGCCTTCGAGGGCTCCCAGTCCGTAGTGTTGTAAATATTGAGGCAAATGAGTGTGGTAGGAAGCCACTAGAGGGACGTTCATCGTTTTGGCATAGTAAATTCCGCTCAGCCCTAAAACCGCCGGATTTACCACGTGAATGAGATCTGGTTGAAACTCTTCGATGACGTTTCTGGTTCCGATCGGTGGCAGTGCTAGCTTTAATTCTGGATACAATGGCAAAGGCATCCCAGGAACCCCGTGAACTTTCGCTCCTTTGTGTTCGGTTACTCCCCCGTCGGGACTAATAACTAACACTTCGTCGCCATTGCGCTGTAAATGTTCGATAGTATGAGACAGACGAGTGACAATCCCGTCTACTTTAGGTAAAAATGTTTCTGTAAATAGGGCGATTCTCATGAAATGTCGTTATTTTTTATGCAATTGATAACTCTAGCTTTTTTATAATCTCAGAATTCGTAACAGGATAGACCAATTCTTTAGGAGTTAATAAATTTTTCCAATCCCCACTTTTGACAATTTCGTATTGCTCTCGCCTGAATTGGGAGATATCTTCAATGCTGAGTATCCAATCTCGCGAGTAATTGCGCAAAAATTCGCCACGCAAACCGAGTTGAATGGCACGTCGATCGAGTTTTCCACCTCTTGGGGTACGATCTCGGCTTTTGGCCGAGGCGCTGCGCGATCGGGATCCCACTGCAAGCACACAGGGGATCTTTGAACAGCAATTTTCCATTCGCTTTCCGTATCGTAGACTTCGGGGACGTAATGAGAATGAACTGCTGCTGCTAAAATTTTGTCGAAAGCTTCCCGTTTGATTGTTACAGCCAGAATTACTTCTTGACCTGACTTGCTTCCCCAACCCGATCGATACATCATCCAGAGGAAGTTAGGTTTTATCCAACTCATTCTCTTGAGGCGAAATTCGCCGCCAAAATAACCCCGTGAGGCAGCAAAATGACCAATAGCCAGACGATAAGCTTGGTAGACGACAATATTATTGTCGTCATACTGTGCCAAAATGTGACGACCAGTTTTTGGCCATCGTTCTTTTTGGATTGAGTAAGATTCTGTAATGAGCCTCACACAATTTTCTACTTGGATCTGCGCCAAGATACAGTAGGTAGGATTTGCTTGTTATCCACCCGATCTTTATATTTATTGGCGAAATTCAACAGAGAATCTAGCAGGGAATCTGAGAGGTAATGGGGTTGTAAACCGAGGTCGAGTAGCTTAGTATTTTTAGCATTGAAATAGTGTTCTTCTAACTCAACTCTGGGATTTTCTAGGTTTTGAATCTCTACATTCAATCCCACTGCATTACCAGCTTTTTTCACCATTAGTGCCAAGTCGCTAACGCTGAATAATTCGGTGAATTGGTTGAAGACTCGGAATTGTCCTGCATCTGCGGGGTTAGCGATCGCCAATTCTACGCAGCGTACCGTATCCCGAATGTCTAAAAATCCTCTGGTTTGACCGCCTTTACCGTATACAGTTAGGGGGTGTCCGATCGCAGCTTGAATGCAGAAGCGATTTAAAGCGGTACCGAAAACGCCATCGTAGTCGAGACGGTTAATTAAAATCTCGTCCATTCCAGTCTCTTCGGTGAGTACGCCATAAACTACCCCTTGATTCAAGTCAGTAGCCCTAATGCCCCAAATTTTACAAGCAAAATGGATGTTGTGACTGTCGTGGACTTTACTCAAGTGATAGAAGCTGCCAGGCTGTTTGGGATAGGGTAAAGTATCTTTACGTCCGTTGTGTTCGATGGTGATGTAACCCTCTTCGATATCGATGTTGGGGGTTCCATATTCGCCCATAGTTCCCAATTTAACCAGATGGCAATCTGGGAAATCTTCTTTCATAGCGTAGAGGATATTTAGAGTTCCAACTACGTTATTTACTTGAGTCATAACTGCGTGTTCGCGATCGATCATAGAATAGGGTGCCGATCGCTGTTCTCCAAAGTGGACGATCGCCTCTGGTTCAAACTGACGCAGCGCTTTAATCAAGAAATCGTAATCGGTGATATCTCCAACAAACAATTCAATTGATTTCCCTGTAATCGCCTTCCAGGAGTCCAAACGCTTTTGAATGGGCGCGATCGGTGTTAGGGTATCAACTCCTAGTTTGGCATCCCAATGCCTTCGGATCAAATTATCGAGAATAGCTACTTCGTAACCTTTGTTACAAAGATGAAGCGCCGTAGCCCACCCGCAATAACCATCGCCACCAATAACCAAAACTTTCATAATCGATCTTTTTTACTTTTGTCAATATTCGGTAAATGTACCAGGTATCGGTACTTTCTGTAAGGAGGATTTAAGGAGTTTTTTCTCCGCGCGCGTCCCGTAGCGGCTCTCGAAGAGATCGCAAAGCTAACAATGCGCTTCCGTAGGCTGCTGCTGTCTGAGTTGACTTTAGGACGGGTACTTTGAGGTTGCGCTGGCGAATTATTCTCCAAGCAGAATTTTGGGCACCACCACCAGCAGTATAAACTTGCCTCAAGGGAGTTGCACCCAATTGTTGCAATAACTGATATCCTTTAGCTTCTATTCTTGCCATACTTTCCAAGAGACCGTGTAGAAATTGTACAGAATTATTAGGTATTGGTTCCAGTCTGGGTGATAATTGGGGGTCATTAATCGGAAAGCGTTCCCCTTTGTTTAATAAGGGATAATAATCTAGAGGACTTTCTGTATTTGCTTCTATTTGCTGGCTGAGATTTACTAACTCGCGATCGCTAAAATATTTTCGCAATACTGCACCCCCCGTATTCGACGCACCACCTGTCAGCCAAAGATCCCCTAATCTGTGGCTGTAAATTCCATATTTGGCATCTTCTACCCGCTTGTGACTTAATAGTTTCAAGACTAGAGTCGAACCCAAGGAGGTGACTGCATCCCCAGGTTTTTGAACGCCACTGGCAAGAAAAGCGGCAATACTATCAGTAGTACCAGTACAAACCAAACAATCTCGCGGCAAAAAATAGCGATCGCTTATTTCTTTTTTCACCTCTCCTACTGGTGTTCCTGGGGCTAATACTTGGGGTAATATTGCTCTTAGAGGTAATTTTTCTATCCAATCAGGGTAACAAAGTTTTTCTACGTCGTAACCCAGTTTTAAAGCGTTGTGATAGTCGCTGATGCCTAATTTTCCGTGCAATAAAGAAGCCAGCCAGTCCGCTTGATGTAAAAAGTAGGAAGCCTGAGAGTAAACTGGTCGACGGTACCACCATAAAAGTTTTCCCAGAGAAGAAGTAGGGCTTAAAACTACGTGGTTAGGAGGCGCGATCGCTTTTAATGTTTCTAATATTTCTGCTCCTCGATCGTCGTTGTACCATATAGGGTTATCTATTGGTTTCCCCTTTCCATCGCACAGCAGTACTGTCGAAGAAGTTCCATTTATAGCGATCGCTTTTAGATTACGTCTTATTTCTGTGGGAATTTGCTCTATTAGAGAAAATAAAGCTTTTTCCCAACGATAGCTCCAGTTTTTTAATGCTAAGTCATTGTAGTTATCAAATACTTCTGAAACAATCTTTTGTTCTTTTTCTATTACAATTGCTCTTGCTCCAGAAGTGCCAAAATCAATACCCAGATATGAATTCATTTTTAGTTTTTATATCTTGTCGATTATTTCCTTTGGCGATCGCCACTGCGGATCGTTTTTTTAACCAGCGCGATCGCTATTTTTCTCAGTTTTACTCACTTTATATTTATTGATTTTGCAATAAATATAAAAAAGATATTAATATTAATTTATGCTTTAATATTTGCGTATGAAGCTTTCTTGGTGTGTCATAGCTAAAATCAACCTCAAAACAGCGAACAGTTATCAGTTATCAGTTATCAGGTCTCCCTCCTAGATTTAAACCGCGAGAGAGACATTCTACCTATAGAGGTAGGGTACTTTCGATCTCACTCACAACTGATAACTGGTAACTGTTCACTGACAACTGTTAAAAAAGAGTTAGAAGCAATGAAGATCGATTCAACTATAGAAGAATTAAGCCTTTATAATTATTGGGTAGATATTTCCGAACCAGCAACAAGAGTCAATAAAAAATTCAAAGAAAATCCGAATCTACCAGGGGTAATTTTAACCAAAGAGCGAAAATTAGTAGGTCTTGTTTCTCAAAAAAAATTTTGGCAATACATGAGTCGCCCTTTTAGCATATCTCTATCATCTCAAAGGTCGATCGAATACATACATAAATTTATCGAAGATAGGACTTTAATTTTATCTAGAAATACAACAATTATAGAAGCAGCCAAAAAATCCCTACAAAGACCCGCTCAACAACTACAAGACCCAATTATAGTAAAAATTACAGAACAACAATATAAGTTATTGGACGTACGTCAACTGCTAATTGCTCAAGCAAAAATTTATGAAACTACCAATTTAATCATCATCGATCTGTATAAAAATCTGCAAAAAGCCAACCAAAAATTGAAGCTTTTCTCTAGTATTGATGGGTTGACAAATTTAAGTAATACGAGGATATTCAAGGAATATCTAGAAAGAGAATGGAAATTAGGAATTAAAGAAAGAAAACACTTAGCTTTAATTTTATGCGATCTGGACTATTTTGGCAGATATAACCAAATATACGGACATTTAGCAGGAGATGATTGCTTGCGTAAGATCGCCAAGGCGATCGAGAAATCCGTTAAAGTATCGGGAGGATTAACCTCTCGTTATCGAGACGATGAAATAGCAATAATCTTACCCAATACAAATGACGATCGAGCTACTATTTTAGCAGAAAATATTAGCAAAAATATCAGAGAATTAGCAATACTCAATCAAGGTTCGAAAGTTAGTGAATATATAACTTTAAGCATAGGAATAGCTTCCATAATTCCTAACGATAAAACAACAATAGAAAAGCTTTTATTGGCAGCAGAGCGATCGGTCTGTAAAGCAAAAAGATCGGGAAGAAATTGTCAAATTGTGTTCAACAAAGTATACGGCAGAGCCGTTGTTTTATAATAATTAAAAAACTATAAATAATCGTCACAGTCAGTTTTCTTTGCTAATTCAGCTGGCGTAATTTGTTCGTATTTTTCAAAAGGTTGGTGAATCCAAGGATTATTTGGCAAATAATCCACGTAGTAATCGGGTTCGATCCTAGAACAATTTTTATACCAAAGAACAGCAGTACGAATTTCCTCAATCTCGTCAGGACGATCGTCTTTCAACCAAGACATAGATTTCTGCAAACTGATGCCAGAATCTACCAAATCGTCCACTAAAAGGACTCGATCGCCTAATTTTTTGGCAGTCATTGAAAGATGGGAAGAAAAAGTTATTTCGCCACGAATGCGATTTTCAGCCCCCCCGTAAGAAGAAGCAAAAAGGATAGCTAAAGGTTGTCCGAAAACACGACAGAGAATATCTCCCACCCGCAATCCCCCTTTAGCAATGCAGACAATTTGATTGAATTGCCAGCCAGATTCATAAATTTGGGTTGCTAAAAGTTCAATTTTTTGATGGTATTCAGACCAAGACACGTATAAATCTGACATAAGTATTATCATTAAATGAGCCAACAAAATGTTACAAATAACTCAAGCAAAATTCCCTATTCAACATATTAAAAATAAATAAAAATTGAAGTAAAACTGAAACTATGAGCGATTTTTCTGCAACCGAATCTGCTTCTAATCAAACACCAATACCAGAAAAACTTAATTTTTCTACCAAACTAGCTTACGGTGCTGGAGATTTGGGACCAGCAATGACAGCTAATATCTTAGTATTTTTTCTTTTGTTTTTCTTTACCAATGTGGCAGGTTTACCTCCTGGGATAGCAGGTAGTATTTTGACGATCGGCAAGATATCAGACGCAATTAACGATCCCATTATTGGTATATTAAGCGATCGCACTCGTTCTCGCTGGGGTCGTCGCCTTCCTTGGATATTTTGGGGAATAATACCTTTTGGCATACTGTTTTTTTTACAGTGGATCGTCCCTCGCTTCAGCGATAACAATACTGTTAATAACTGGTGGCTATTTGGCTATTACGTACTAATTGGCGTTCTTTTTAACTTTGCATATACCATTGTTAACTTACCCTATACAGCCTTAACCCCAGAACTAACTGAAGATTACAACGAACGCACCAGTCTCAATAGTTTTCGTTTTACCTTTTCCATTGGGGGAAGCATACTGAGTTTAATTATAGCTGGATTGATTTCTGCTTATTACAAAGATGACCCAGTTACCCAATATCTAGTTTTGGGTTTAGTTTGCAGTCTGCTGTCAGTTATTGCTCTTTTGTGGTGCGTTTTGCGCATTCAAGAAAGAAGAACTCAATCGATACTAAACGAAAGACCGAAAAAGACATTGGGTATAGTTCTCAGTGCGGTTGGCTTTATTTTAATTATTTACGGCATACTTCGCCTTATCCCTTTGACAAGTGCTTTGCTAGGAGTATCTGAAGGACTAGACTTATATGCTATCCTAGCTATTCTAATTGGTCTACAGATTGGTGCATTTGGTCTGACGCTGATATTTTCCGATCCAGAAACTCATTTAACCGATCGATCTTCTTCCAATAATTCTGTTGCTGAAACTGAAGATCCTCTTCCCTTTGTAGAACAATTAAAAATCGTTTTTAGTAATAAGCCTTTTCGATACGTCATCGGTATGTACCTTTGTTCCTGGTTAGGAGTTCAGCTAACTGCTTCAATTTTGATTTATTTTGTGGTTAGTTGGATGGGTTTGGATCCACAAGCCTTTCCCTCAGTAGCGATCGCCGTTCAAGGTACTGCTTTGGTGATGCTGTTTGTCTGGAAAACTATTAGCGATCGCATAGGTAAAAAAGCAGTTTATTTTATCGGTACCAGTATTTGGATTATCGCCCAAATAGGTCTATTTTCACTCCAACCCAGTCAAGTAGAATTAATGTACTTTTTAGCCGTACTAGCTGGCTTTGGCGTTTCTGTTGCTTATCTTATTCCTTGGTCGATGTTACCAGATGTAATTGAACTTGACGAACTAACAACAGGTCAGCGTCGGGAAGGTATATTTTATAGTTTTGCGATCGTAGTGCAAAAATTTTGTTTGGCATTTGCATTATTTTTGGTCGGTATAGCTTTGGAATGGGCTGGATTTATCGAACGAATTCCTGGACAACCTATTCCAGTTCAACCTGAGAATGCTCTGTTAGCCATTCGCATTGCGGTTGCTCCTTTACCTGCCGTAGTTTTAATTATAGGGTTGGTGCTTGCCTATTTTTATCCTCTAACGGGGGAAATTCACGCTGAAATTCGCTTGAAACTCCAAGAAAGACGAAATAATAGAGGTTGAGGGGAGTGTGGGGAGTGTGGGGAGTGTGGGGAGTGTGGGGAGTGTGGGGAGTGTGGGAAGTGTGGGGAGTGTGGGGAGTGTGGGAAGTGTGGGGAGTGTGGGGAGTGTGGGAAGTGTGGGGAGTGTGGGGAGGTGGGGGAGAAAGAAATGTTTGGGATTTATTCTACGAATAATCTATTAAAAACTAATTCTCTAACAGCTCTTGATGATTCTAGTTGTAATACTTCTGTCGCGATCGCTTCTGCTTCTGTCATACTTAACGAAGAAATAGTTGCCATTACAGCCGACATAGCTGGAGGATTAACGCTCAATTCGTCCACTCCTAAGCCCAATAATATGGGTATAGCTGCTGGATCCGATGCCATTTGACCGCAAACCCTAACGCTTATTCCCCTTACTCTTCCAGCTACTACAGTTTGTTGGATAGTTCTCAACACTGCTGGTTCAAAACCGTCTGCGAGACTAGCTACCTTGGGGTTAGTGCGATCTGCAGCCATAATATATTGACTCAGATCGTTAGTACCAATGCTGAAAAAACTAACTTCACCCCCCAATTGATGAGCCATTATTGCTGCTGCGGGGACTTCTACCATAATCCCCACGGGGATCTCTTGGTTAAATTCTATTCCCGCTTCTGATAGTTCCCTCTCAACTTCTGCCAAAATTACCTTAGCAGCGCGCACCTCGTGTACCGAGGACACCATAGGAAACATAATCTCGATTTTATGTCCTACACTAGCTCTGAGAATGGCGCGAAATTGAGTTTTGAGCATCTCGTGAAATTCGAGACTTTGACGAATACCCCGCCATCCCAAAAAAGGATTAGTTTCTTTTGCTAGCTTTAGATAAGGAACTGGTTTGTCTCCACCGATATCGAGGGTACGAATAGTTAGAGGACGAGTATCCATAATCTCGGCGATCGCCTGATAAATTTCTAACTGTTCCTCTTCTGATGGAGGGGAAAGGCGATCGAGGTAGAGAAACTCAGTGCGCAATAAACCGACTCCAGATGCACCGCAGTCTATGGCATATTGTGCGTCGCTAACCCCAATAATATTTGCCATCAAGGATATTTGATATCCGTCAGTAGTTATGGGTTCTAAATCCCATTCTCGGGATGATTCTAGTTGTTGGAATTGGTTTTGTCGTGCTTCTAATTCTCCTAATTGTTCCTGATTGGGTTCTATCCAAACTTGACCTGTGGAGCCATCGATCGCTATGGGAGTATTAGGTCTTATCTGCAGTATTTGGGAACCTATTCCGACGATCGCCGGAATACCTTTCATATTAGCGATGAGAGAACTATGAGCAGTAGGACTGCCAGCAGCAGTACAAATACCCAACACTTGCTCCGATTGTAATTGG
>JASJDA010000242.1 GCA_030065755.1 Prochloraceae cyanobacterium
TCGTAGATAATGGAGACATCCCTACAGGTTTGATTGCAGGAAGTCTCGATAGTGTAGCAGAATTATTTGAAGTTGAATCAACTTACCGTCAGATTCAAAATCCCCCTAAAGCAATAGTGACCCTCGTTGGTGCCAACCATTACGCTATTACTAATGAAGATAATCCACAGCGCGAACCTGTTAGACCGACTATAGACCAAGGTGTAGCGACAGAAACTGTTGCTCGTTGGAGTGGACTTTTTCTGCGGACGCACTTACTCAATGACTTCGATGCTTTTGAGTATTTTTACTCTGAGGGTGACTCGCTAGATAGTAATGTTACTGTAACTAGCGAACTTCAAGGCTCAGAGTTAGTTTTTGGTACTACGGCGAGCGACCGGCTAGAGACTCAAATTAATTCTAATTTTGACGGTTTCCGAGATTTAGTCATTACTGGAGAAGGAAGAGACATAGTAGATAGCTCTCAAGGAGGAGGAAGAAACAGGCTCTACACTGGTAAGGGTTTTGATGAACTATTTGCTAGCAAAAAAGATCGTCTTTTTGCTGGGGAAGATAATGATATTTTAGATGCTTCCGCAGGTAGTGGAAATAATCGTCTCTATGGTGGTAAGGGAAATGACGAGATTATTTTAGGAAGGCACGAGCGCGCTTTTGGAGGAGCAGGAAACGATACTTTAGATGCTTCTTCTGGGGGTAGTGGCAATCGTATTTATGGCAATGAAGGAAGTGATCGATTTTTCCTCGGTAGTGGCGATCGCCTTATCGGTGGTGCAGGATTTGACAGCTTTTTTGTCAATTCAGGAGGAAATAATACTATGACTGGCGGTACGGAAGCCGACCAATTCTGGATAGCTAATGGTCAATTACCAGATTCTCCTAATACAATTACTGATTTTGAAGTAGGAATTGACCGATTGGGAATAGGTGGAGTAGGTTGGCAATTTAGGGACTTACAACTACTTAATGAGGGGGTAAATACTGTTATTGTTAACGGTAGTAGGTCTCTAGCTATTTTACAGGGAATTGCACCTGCTAGTCTCAGCGCAGATGATTTCGTTTTTAGTTAACTTTTTAATGCTCAAAATACCCGCCTAAATCGCAACAAGGCTGGTATTTTTTTGACTCGTATTCTGTTAACAGATTGAAAGGGATTCCCAGCATTACTAGCACTGGGGAGAGAACAGTTAATACGATCACAGATTAGTTTAATACGTTCCAGTACGATCCCTGCTAATGTTTCACTTACGATCGCTCCCAGTGTTTCAAGCAACGATCGCTGCCATTAAAAATCCCAGATAGTGTCTCTCACCCCACACAACAGACGCTCGCACACAAGCCGATCGCACTCTAGTGACGAGCTTCAGTAATAGGGGCGATCCCAAGAGTGCCAAAAGAGTAAATTTTAGCGGATGCCTTCGTCTTCCAGAAAGCATCGAGCTTTATAGCTTAAAGCTCATTTCTGCGCCTAATTCCTGTATAAATTTATTAAAACAAGGACTTTAAGTTAGCTTCATAAAAATGGTACTTAAGTAAATTGCAAAGATATCCAAGTAATAAAAGATAATCTCGGGGTTTTTAACTATTTCGATTGATAACTTTATTTAAAGATTAAATAAAGTTAACCTCACTCTTAAAAATATAAGTTGACGCCCTAGAAAAAACAAAGCATCCTAGTATTATTACTCAAAAAGTTGAATCACAAAGTCTCAGAAATAACTCTCTCTCATATCAACTAACATTCTCGATAAAATTGATAATGTCAAAGAATAATATTGAGATGAATAACCATATTAATTTACAAACTGCTTTAGAGATAAATGACTTTTTTCCTTTTAAAAAAAAGCAATTTACCATTAAAGCTCATAAAGAGCTTAGAGTCTACCAAATGGCTTTTGATACATCTATAAGATTTATTCAATTGTCAAAAAAAATCTGCTTGAAAAACAAGAGTTACTCCGTAATAGAGCGAATTCGTCACTCATCTCGTTTAGTTTGTACTTATTTCGCAGATGCTTGTCAACAAAGTCACAATCTAAGTAAATATATTACTAAATTGAACGATTGCTATGTAGAAGTAAAAAGAACACAAACCTGGATAAATTTTGCTGTTCAATGTGGCTATCTAGATGTAAAAATAGGTCGACAATTAGAAGCAGTTTATAATCAAATCAAAGAGGGTTTAATCAAGATGTTTAAAGAAAGCCAAAACCAGAGTCATACCAATTTAGAATCTTACTTAACTTGAAAAAAAACTACTAGAGCGAAGATGGTCAAGCAGCGAACGAGACGAGTTGAATATTTTTAATAATCTCAGAGCCAATTCATAACATCAATGTAAATTCGGGAAAATACTGAAATGCAACCCAAATAAATTACAGTATTTTCGAGATAATAAATCGTCTCTTAAGTATTATTACTAGCAGAGTCTATCACACCTAAGAAATGTAGAGATGGGGAGTAGCAAGTAGCGAGTAGCAAGTAGCAAGTAGGATGAAAACAACAAACAGCAAACAACTATTTAAATTTAACAAGGCTTCCGCCTTGTAAGGCAGAGGGCAGAGGGTAGATGGCAGAAGGCCATCGTTATTGATGAGCTGCTGAGGCAAGAAAGTTTTTATTTGTTCCTTCTTCCTTTTGGGTTTAATTCCCCCGCCAATTTGTAATTTTGGCGGTCTTCAATTAGTGGGGGTTTAAATCCCCTACTAATTGCCTTCTGCCCTCTGCCCTCTGTTATACAACATTAATTTAATATATTAAACAACAACAACAAAGGCAAGCTAATTGGCTTTTTTAAGGCTTAGTGTAAATATAAATCTTACAAATTACACAAAGCATATAATAAAACTTCAGAAGGTCAATATTCGAGGTTAAACCAGTTGTTTTTTACTCGGTGACGGCTAATATTCTACCTTTGTGTAAAGCATCTACAACACTAAAAACTTTTTCCGATCAGCATTATAGACATTTTGGGTAAGATAACTTCTGCCTTCTGCCTTCTTTTAACCAAAGCCGATTTTATTGCCGAGATTCGTCTCTAAAAGTTCGATCGCTTCGGCTTGTCGGCGTGCAACGAACAAGTATGTTTGAAAAAACAACAACGAATCAGTAGAGAAACATGGCCAAGTTGGTGTGGTAGCATCAAAACTCATTTAGAAAATCCAGCGTTTAAAGAAGTTCCAGGTGTAAATTTCTCGTGTTCTGCGGTCTGGCGTCGCAGCACGAAAGCGCTCGCGGGGCAGTAGAAAAGGGATTTCGATCGCCCCCCAATAACGCTCGCACGAAGATATTCTTTAAGAACCCTATTCCTTGACGGATGACGCAACCTACGGAGCGAGCCTTCAATTTGTCTCACTCTTTCGCGACTCAGATTAAGTTGCAATCCGCTCTCTGACAATACTTTTGCCAATCTGTTAACTGTCATTTTCTGGCTCTTTTTCCCAACCTAGTTTTTGTCTAAATTTAATTGAATATTTAGCTTCTTGCCAATTTCTTGCTTCTTTGACTTGTTTGACTTCTAGATTGAGCGCGCCAGTGAAATCGGCGCCAGTGAGGTCGGCCTCTTCAAAGTAAGTGCCATCGAGGTCGGCCTCTTCAAAGTAAGCGCCATTGAGGTCGGCGCCAAAGAGGTTAGCGCCAGTGAGTTTAGCTCCAGTGAGGTTAGCACCAGTGAGGTTAGCATGAGTGAGGTTAGCACCAGTGAGGTTAGCTTCTTCGAGGTAAGCGCCAGTCAGGTTAGCGCAATTGAGGTAAGCGCCATTGAAGTCGGCACCAAAGAGTTTAGTGCCAAAGAGTTTAGCGCTATTGAAGTCGGCACCAGTGAGATTAGCGCGAGTCAGGTTAGCTTCTTCGAGGTTTACCGATCTAAAATTAGCTTGACTAAGATCGGTTAAAGAAAGGTCAGCATTACGGAGTATCGAAGGATTTTTTTTCTCAAGAGAAGCAAGCTCACTGCTTCTTAAAAAACTAATTACTTGCCCAATTCTCGCGCTATCAAGAGAGCGAATGACTGTTACTGTTAAAGCTTGAGCCGCACAAACAACTGGAGCTTCATGGGATGCTTCAGCCAGCTCACGAATAGTAATTAGTTCAGTCATTTGCTGAAAATATTGTCTTAAAATTTCTTGTCTACGATTGTCACTTTCGCGTCTTTTTAGTTCATTATCTCGCGAAAGATCTTCTTTGAGCTTGAGCTTTTCAAATCCTTGATTAATTTGAGAAGCAATAATGATTAAAGCAATAGGACTAGCTAAGGCTTGTAGCCATGGTTGTAAGTTGTTAACAGTTTCATTTTTTAACAGCTTTCCTAAAATTGACCAAAATGAAGCCATCCAATTTTGCAATAAACCCCAAAAATTTTCAGCTAAATCTGTAAACCAAGACAATTGAGTTTGAACCTGATTGAAAATATCACTCATTGAATATGTATAGCACAACTTTCAACTTCACCCCACCCTTGTGCCCAAGTCTCGGCACGAGATTCTGAAAGGAGAGCTCTGTCTTCATTTAAAAAGCAAATCTTCTGGTGGTTCTACTTCAGCTTCGATAAAATCAGCAAGTTTTGAGGAGCTATCTTGACAAGGGGAATCACATCTAATTTCCCAAACCCCGAGCGAGTAAGGAGATGAGTTAAAGTTACTTAGAGGTTAATTTTATTATTCATATTTTTGGGGTTTTCATGAATAATTTGACTAAATTCACTCAAATAAGTTTTCTAATACCAGCTGGCTCTGATGTTCAAAAAACAGTTTCTTTTTATGAAAAATTAGGATTTCAAGTAACTCATAAAGAAAAAGACCCACCACGTATGGCTGTTTTGGAAAGAGATTGTGCCGTATTTTATTTGTGCCATGAAAACTATCAGCAGCTAGGCCAACCAATCAATATTCGCATATTGGTCAATAATATTGATTTATTTTATCAAGAATGTCTGAGAGAGGGTGTAATTAATTCGACCACTGAGATAAAAATAAAACCTTGGGGAACAAAAGAGCTGGAAATTATAGCCCCCATGTCTGTTTATTTAGTTTTCTACACATTTGACCGTGAGTAAATAGCGGTAAGCCGCCACTAGGTCTTTGGAATCGTTAAGAGTAATAAGACTAAAATGCCGGCTATTTATAAGTGATTTAAATCATAATAAAATAGTGAGATAAAATATTTAAATATTACTCAGAAAGAGTCTTAGTGGTCTTAATGTTGGTTAAGCTAGAAATCAAAAGAGGTTAAAGAAATTGTCAAAATATTGTGAACTACATTTATTTTTTAGCCAATGCTAGTCTGACCTTGCGTGTCATAGATTATGCTAATAGTGCCAACCATTTTCCTAGTTCTTGTCTAACAGTTATCAATCGCATAGATGGTTGGATCGTTAAGATTAAATTTGATTTCTCTTTAACTTCAGAACAAGAGGGTGATTTTTTGGCTTTTATGAAGGAACTAGGGTTTAAATACGAGCCTGAAGCTCTCTTATCAACCGTATTCTGGAGTTTAGATGCAGGAGAATCTACTACCGAAGTAATGCGTCGCTACCAGATTGCGATAATTGACCACGGCTATTGCAACAGGAATAATATTCAACAATTTTGTCAAAACTTTCTGTTGCACTTGGGGTATTATTGCCCAGAAACGATGGCGTAATCAGCCGAACCTTTTATTAATTCTGTCGGCGATCGTTATAGTTCCTTTAGTTTCTTACCAAATTAATTAGCATCAAAGTGGGAAATATCGATCGCACCCATGAAGCCTACATCTGCGATCGTTAACCCTCTCTCATCTGGAAAATGCCACACCGTGTAGCGGCTCGGGTAGGAACCTGAGAATTCGGAGTAAAGTGCGCGCCGCCTAGCTGCTCTTTCAGAGCGCAGATCTCATTGTTGTGACGAGCTTCAGTAAGAGGCGCTCGGGACACAAATCCTAATGATGCAACCAATTTGGTTTCGGTTAACTAAATAACAGACAAAAAATAAAATTAATCTTAAAATAGCTTGGTGTATCTTACATTCGATTAGTATTTGTCAGCCTAAATACCTACAGGGCTGATATTTTTTGAGTAGCACACCGTTCTTCGGAGCGTCTTCAATTTCGATCTAAGTGCAAAACAGGAGTATTATGGTATTTATATTTATCGATCTTTTACAAAGTAGCCGACATCTCTACGGAGGCTGGTATTTTTTGAGAATCGAGCGCCCGAAGATATTCCTTAAAAACCCTATTCCTTGAAGGATGACGTAACTTGTGCTCTCGATTTGGCTTCAATTTGCCGAACTCACTCCCTCGGCATAAGACTTACACGAAGTGTTTCTTCAGAGCGCCCTTTTGTCAGTCAATCAGCTCATAGTAAACAGAAGAAAGAGCGGGACGGATTTGAATAGCTTGAGTGTAAAGTTACGGCGCGCTGTGGCAGATTTTTAAACGTATCTCTTAGTATTTATATTTTTTATATGTTTAATTATAAAAACTGAATTTATCGCAGCTTTAATTAATATTTATAATCTCTTTATTTTCCCACTCATTTAGACTACCTAAAACTTAATATTGAAGAATTAGCTCTTATTCTTGCAAAGTTCTTGATATTTTCTTTCTAGGATCGCAAATACGAATAAAACGCTATGCAATGGGTTTTAAATCAATGCCTTTAAACTTACATTTCTTTTTAACCTTTAATATTTGCTAAAAATAACTCTTTTTGTTTGGCAACGGGCAATAATTTGGCTGCTTGATTAAAACGAGCGCGCGAGCGTAGCGCTGCTTCTGGCAGAGCGTCAACTTGATTCTCGCTCCGGCACTTTCCGTGCGGCGCGTCAACTGGCTCCTTGCCATCGCCTCGTCTCCCCATCTCCTCGAGAGCCCGATAAAACTAAACAGTATAGTCATAACTGGTTCTGACTGCAATCGCCAATTAAGATGTTAAAAAATGGACTCTAATTGAATAATCAAATTTATTTGTCTTAAAAATCTTCAGTAATTTAGCGGACAAATTAAATCACTTTTGATGAGATGATAATTAAATATTTATAAAAAAGTATTGAGATTGATTATTTTATCTGGTTCTTCTAAAAATACTAAAGTAGATAAAGTTTGGGCCGAAATCTCAGGAGCAAATGCTTATTTTACAAAGCCATTTCCTCTAGAAAAAGTTACTAAGTAAAAAGAGGCAAAAAACAATGGAAGTCAAAAGTATAGTACCAGAAGATAAGTTTAGCAATGGATCTAGTTGGGAGCTAAAAGAAACACAGAGAGACAAAATAGAGCAATTTAAAAGTAAATTATTCAAGCAAGAGCGCGAGCGTGGTCGTAAAATTCTCAAACAAATCCGTACTTCACAAGATCGGGATAGTTTTTTACTCAAAACAACTAGGGCAATTCAAGAAGAATTACAGCTCTCACGCGTCTGTATCTATCGCTTTGATCCCCAAAGTGAGGGTCAAAAAGGTCAAGTAGTTGCCGAATCCTTGGATGGGGGTTGGACTCCTGCTCTTGATGAAATCCTTCCCTGTCTTAGTTTTGGTGCCACCAACGCCGCCGAATATCAATCTCTTGAATTCGTCGCTATTGAAGATGTGGAGGCAGCAAAACTGAGTGCCTATCAAAAGCAACTACTACAAACATTTCAGGTCCAAGCATCCCTAGCATTACCTATTTTAGTCAACGACACCTATTCTAATGAAGATAGCACCTCCGAGTTAGATCAAGTTTGGGGCTTGTTAGTGGTGCAGCAATGCGAACAACCTCGTCGGTGGCTAGAAGAGGAAATTAACCTGCTCTCTATCATTGGCGCCGAACTGACTCGACGATTGCAACTGGACCAACCCCCCCATCTATTGTCCCAGCAAAAAGACATCTTGACCACCATCAACCAACAGATGCAAATCAAGATGCAAGATTTGGTGGACAAAGTGCGAAGATTGCTCAAAGTCGAGCGAGTGCTAGCATACGGTTTTAATCCCGACTGGAGTGGCAAAGTACTAGCAGAGTCAGTAGAGTCTAATTGGCAAAAAGCAGTCGGGGCATTCGAGCAGGATTATTTCTTAAAAGGAGAACAAGATCAACCATACTACATCGTTAACGATATCTACGCTCAAGACTTTGCTCCCTGTCTGATTGAAGCCCTAGAAAAATTACAGGCCAAAGCCTATATCTTAGTCCCCATCGTCCACAACAGCCAACTTTTGGGCCTATTAGCAGCTTATCAAAACTCAGGCCCCCGCAACTGGCAACAATCAGAAGTCAACTTGATGCTCAAGTTGGCCCCTCAATTGAACTTTCCTCTCCAGCAAACTGCATTTGTGCGTCAAACCGAATTCCGAACCAAGCAATTGGAAGCAGCGTTTCAAAGAGAAAAAGACCTCAAAAAAATGAGCGCTCGCATGCGCAGCGCCAAAGACAAGCAAAGGGCCTTCCAAATAGCTACTCAAGAAGGTCGCAAAATCCTGGGAGTCGATCGCCTTGCCATCTATCGCTTCCATTCTGACTGGAGTGGGGAGTTTATATCTGAATCGGTCGCTGCTGGCTGGTCGAGTTTAATGAAAAACATCCCCATAGTCCAAGATACCTACCTGCAAGAAAACCTTGGCGGACGTTATCAATTTGGTGAGTGCTTTGCCGTTGACGACATTTACAATGTCGGACATCAATCTTGTCACCTAGAACTTCTCGAACAATTTGAAGCTAGAGCTTATGCCATTGCTCCCATTCTGCTGGCTGACCAAAAACTCTGGGGACTTGTTGGAGCCTATCAAAACGGTGGAGTCCGCAAATGGCAAGAAGAGGAGCTAGAGGCTCTCAGGGAGATTGCTACTCAGCTGGCTATAGCCCTACAAAGGATTGACTATGTAGAAAAGCTAGAGTCCAGAGCCGGCCAAGAACAGGCACTATTCAAGATCGTCGAGCGAATTCGCCAATCTTTGAACCTCAACGAGATTTTTCAAACCACTACCCTAGAAGTACGGCAGTTACTCAAATGCGATCGCGTCGCCATCTATCGTTTTCACCCCGACTGGAGTGGTGAGTTTATCGCCGATTCTCATGGCGCGGAGTGGGTCTCTCTGCTAGAAGAACAGCGCCTCCGACCTGAAATTGTCGAGAATGTTAATGATTGCAGTGTGAGAAATTTGGCTTCCTCCACTGGCATAGTCGGGAGCCAATCCGCTCCTCTTACCGATACTTATTTGCAGCAAACTAAAGGCCGTAATTTCAGTCAGACTATTCCTTATCGGGTCTGCAACGATGTTTATAATTCTGGCTTTTCTGATTGTTACATTCGGGCTTTAGAAGCCTATCAAGCTAAGGCTTACATCATCATTGCTATTTACCAAGGACAACAGTTGTGGGGTTTACTGGCTGCCTATCAAAACTCCGACTCTCGTAACTGGAAGCAATCAGAGGTTAAGTTACTCAACTCCATTGGCTCTCAGTTGGCCGTAGGAGTGCAACAGGCTGAATACGCCCAAAAGATTGAGACTCAATCCCAGCAAGAACGGGCGATTTCTACTATTGTCGAGCGAATTCGCCAATCTTTGAACCTCAACGAGATTTTTCAAACCACTACCCT
>JASJDA010000029.1 GCA_030065755.1 Prochloraceae cyanobacterium
GCTGTTGCTATTGCTAACAAAGAAATAGAAACTGCTACAATTTTAATTTTTGACTCGTCCGCGAGTGTTGCTAAGGCAAAAAGAGCGATCGCTACTCCTATACTTATTTGTTTAACTCGATTTGTCACCTTGTAAGCTCGATTGCAGGAACTACAGATTTTAAGATGTCTGTCCGCTCTGGTAGGAAGTTGTGAGGGGCGATCGGCATTATTTTCGGCAACTTTTGAAGTAGAATAGCCCTGATAATATGGCAAAGAAGACCCAAATTTATCCAACCACTTGCGATATTCGACAACCAACAGATCGGATGTCTTCAGAGGTAAGTATAATTCTTCTAGAGTTTGTCCTATGCGCTCAATTTGTGCTTGTTGTCCCGCTATGAGCGGTAAATCTTGCTCTAATATTTTATTGGTATTCAAATGATCTAGCCAACGAGGTCTAAGTTTGACTCCCCAGGTCAAAAAATTGCGATAACCTCTCGACAGAAGACGACATCGACCTTGACCCATAGGAATTGAATACAAAGCCAGTCCAAAACTCCAACCTCGCTCTTCAATATATGAGCTAAAAACAACTAAATTAGGAGCAACAAAAGAAATATTTCCCCAGTTTGGATTTGCTTTTCTCATTCCCCTATATCTGGCTCGAATTCCCTGAATTGAACTTTCGAGAATTTCCATTTCCAGAGGTTGGGCATTTTTACGATCTCCACCACCTCTAGTACCGTGATGACTAATGGGAACGTGAGCTGGATCCGTAAGATTCTCAAACAAATAGGTTCGATCGTAAGGTAGATCCAAGATAAAATCTTGTCTGACAAATTCCGGTTTATCTAGATCTGGTAGGGTAGGAATAAGCTCCTCACTAGCATCCTTTGATTCTCCCGCCCACATCCAAATCATACCTTGGCACTCTACAACCTGATAAGATTTTACACAGGAATTAGCTGGAATTTTAGCATCCTCTGGTAACTGGGGAATATGCAAACATTCTCCCTCACTTCCAAATTGCCAGCCGTGATACAAACATTCAATTTTACCGTCAATAATTTGTCCGTCGGAGAGTTTAGCCGCACGATGAGGACACAAATCCCTCAAACAAACTAATTGTCCTTCACTGTTTCTAAATAAAACTAAAGCTTCGTCGTAAAGAGTGAACCCATAGGGACGATTTTTAGGTAAATCCTGAGTAAAAGTGACAGGATACCAATAATTTCTCCAGTTAAATTCCTGTTGTGCTTCGGTTATGGGTGTTGTCTCTGGTTTATTGGGAGTGAGTGTCATGTTTTTTTGAATTGTGTTGACGATCGCTATTTTTTCAAAGGTATACTTAGTTTATACACTTGTTCAACCAGAGATTTCCGATCGCAATACAGCGCTCGAAATATTTTCTTTAAAGTGCAGTTATTTATAATATTAATGACGAGTATAAGATTGCTCGAACTTGGTTTTAATTATTTGAGTTACGATCGCAATTGCTATTGCTAACAAAGAAATAGAAACTGCTACAATTTTAATTTTTGACTCGTCCGCGAGTGTTGCTAAGGCAAAAAGAGCGATCGCTACTCCTATACTTATTTGTTTAACTCGATTTGTCACCTTGTAAGCTTCATTACAGGAACTACAGATTTTAGTATGTCTGTCTAACCTGGTGGTGAGTTGTGAGGGGCTATCTGCCTTATTTTTGGGAACTTTTGAAGTAGAATAGCCCTGATAATATGGCAGGGAAAAGCCAAATTTATCCAACCACTTGCGATATTCAATAATAAATAAGTCAGAGGTTTTGAGAGGTAAATATAATTGTTGTAGACTTTGTTGCGATCGCTCGATTTGCTCCTTTTGTCCTATAACTAGAGCCATATCTTCTTCTAAAATTCTGTTTTGACCCATGTGGACAAACCAACGAGGAGTTAACTTGAGTTTCCAAGTAAAAAAGTTGCGATAACTTCTGGTAAAAACGCGACATCGACCTAGACCCAGAGGAGTGGAATACAAAGCCAGTCCAAAAGACCAACCTCGATCTTCAATGGTAAATGTCAAAAGAACTAAATTAGGAGCAATAAAATCTAGATTTTTCCAAGAGACATTGGGTTTTTTAGTTTCTCTAAACCTTCCCTTAAACCCCTCAATAGAAGTTTCTAAAACTTTCATTTCTAATGGTTGAGCATTTTCTCGCTTACCTTGACTACCGTCGTGGCTGAAATGAATGTGAGCTGGATCTAAAACATTTTCTATAAAATAGCTTTGGTCGAAAGGTAGTTCGGTTACTTTCTCAGAAGAGACAAATCCAGGTTTGTCTAAATCGGGTATGGTAGGAATCTTTTTCTCGTCTGCGCTTTCAGGATCTCCAGCCCACATCCAGATCGTACCTTGACACTCGACAACCCGATAAGATTGTACGCAGGAATTAGCAGGAATTTTGGCATCCTCTGGTAACTGGGGAATATGTAAACATTCTCCCTCACTTCCAAATTGCCAACCGTGATACAAACATTCTATTTTACCGTCGATAATTTGTCCGTCAGAGAGTTTAGCCGCACGATGAGGACACAAATCTTTCAAACAAACTAATTTTCCTTTGCTGTCTCTGAATAAGACTATGGGTTCGTCATAGAGAGTAAACCCATAGGGAAGATTTTTAGGTAAATCCTGCGTAAAAGTAACGGGATACCAGCAGTTTCTCCAGTTAAATTCCTGTTGTACTTCGGTTATGGGTGCTGTCTCTGGTTTATTGGGAGTGAGTGTCATGTTTTTTTTTAACTTAGTGACGAGTATAAGATACCTCGAACTTGGTTTTAATTATTTGGGTTACTATTGCTGTTACTATTGCTAGCAAGGAAATAGAAACTGCCACAATTTTAATTGTTGAATTATCTGCGAGTGTAGCTGTGGCAAAAAGAGCGATCGCTAATCCTATACTTATTTGTTTAACTCGATTTGTCACCTTATAAGCTCTATTACAGGAACTACAGATTTTGGTATGTCGAGAGAATCGATCGAGTGGAACTTTTTCGAGGCGATGGTTTTCATTCCCCTTAGAGGTAGAATAGCCTTGATAACAGGGCAGATCGGGGGCAAATTTGTCAACCCACTTGTGATATTCCATCAAAAACATATCGGATGTATTCAGAGGTAAATAAGCTTTTTTAAGACTTTTACCAGACTGTTTAATATATTTTTCTTGACCCAAAATTAAGAATAAATCTTCTTCCAATATTTTATTTTGGCGCAAATGTTCGAGCCAACGGGGTTTGCTTTTAAAAGACCAACTAAAAAAGTTGCCATATCTTCTGATTAAAATTCTACTTCGACCTTGACCTAGAGGTATTGCATACAAAGCTAATCCACCTACAATAGATGGAACGCCCTTAGCAAAAATGTAATGCACTAAACAAGGAGCAATAAACTCTAAATCTAACCAGTTTACATTATTAGGTTTGATATTGCTTCTATATCTAGCTTCAATTCCCCGTGCCGAAACAGAGAGAATTTCCATTTCTAGAGGTCGAGCATCTTCTCGTCTAGCACGAAGTTCGGTGCGATCGTGGCTAATGGGAACGTGAGCAGGATCTAATAAATTTTCTACTAAATAAGTTGGATCGTAAGGTAAATCGGTTACTGTGTCTATAATAACTAACCCAGGTGTCTCTAAATCTGTTACGATCGGAATGCTTTTCTCGTCTGCGCTTTCAGGGTCTCCAGCCCACATCCAGATCGTACCTTGACACTCGACAACCCGATAAGATTGTACGCAGGAATTAGCAGGAATTTTGGCATCCTCTGGTAACTGGGGAATATGTAAACATTCTCCTTCACTTCCAAATTGCCAACCGTGATACAAACATTCAATTTGACCGTCGATAATTTGTCCGTCAGAGAGTTTAGCCGCACGATGAGGACACAAATCTCTCAAACAAACTAATTTTCCTTCGCTGTTTCTGAATAGGACTATGGGTTCGTCATAGAGAGTAAAACCATAGGGAAGATTTTTAGGTAAATCCTGCGTAAAAGTGACGGGATACCAGCAGTTTCTCCAGTTAAATTCCTGTTGTGCTTCGGATACGGGTGTTGTCTCCGGTTTATTAGAAGTGAGTGTCATGTTCTTTAGTTTGTTGGCGATCGCTATTTTTTTCAAGCTCTATTTATATATACACTTTCTCAACCACAGATTTCCGATCGCGCGTCGAGGAAAAAACTCATTGTTTTATTGCCGTGGCGACAGTAATATGTATATATCCGACTTGGATTATGTTGACTTTAGAAAATAATTAGTCGGATATTTCAGAAATACACCAGAAAATCTTTGGGAGTGTCAAAGTTTTTCGACAGTAGCGTTACCGTCTGCTTCTACCCAAGCAAGAGACTTAATTCGACAACTACGAGCATATTCTCTAATTTCTTCTGGCGATCGTCCCCCTAAATCGATTTCTACTCGCACTAAATTCTCAGCCGCTCGCAGATTTTTAGCACAGATAAGTGCAGCAGCTTCTGATTCTGGTGTTTTAGCAATGACTAACCAATCGCTGGCTGGGGTTTGTTGAGGTAATTTAGAGGTAGGCAACAGACAAGAGTGTAAATCTTCCACGTTCAAAGAAAAACCTATTCCTGGGAATGTTTGACCTTGGGGATGATACATAGCTAATAGTCGATCGTAGCGTCCTCCTTGTCCTAAAAGATGCCATCGATCGTCTTTATAACTTATAGCTTTGAAAATAATGCCAGTATAGTAGTCAATAGTTTGAAGCAAGCTAAGATCTAAAATAATTGGTAAAGAATTAGAGCTACTAGCTTCGAGAAGTTCGCTAAGAGATTTTAGTTTGTTAACAATTTCTTGTCCTGACTCGTCGAGATCCAGACTAGCAACTTTTTGCAATACGTCTGCTGGTTTTCCTCGCAAGTCAAATATAAATAGAGCCCTTTCTCTTAATTCTGGAGAAAGATCTAATTCTTCAATTGCAATCCGATCTAAATTAGCCAAACAAGCGCGGACTTGTTTTCTTATGGTTTTTGGAAAAGGAGATAGAAGATTTCGCGTCAATCCTGCTTCTCCTATAATCAAGTGCCATTCTTCTACACCTAACTGATGAAAGCAATCCGCTAACAGCAGTATAATTTCTGCATCTGCAAGTATTCCGCCAGAAAAAAGTAATTCTACTCCAGCTTGATAAAATTCTAATTGACGACCGTGACGATCGCTTGGGGTTGGATTGCGAAATATATTCGCTCGGTAACAAAGGCGTTGGGGGAAGTTATTATCATTCATGCGGGTAACTGCAGCACGCGCAATGGATGCTGTCAATTCGGGACGCAGTCCTAGAGTCCCTTCGGAGCGATCCTGAAGCTGAATTACGGTTGAGTGTTCGATCGCTCCACCAGCCATTAAGGTGTCTAATTTTTCGAGAGTTGAAGTAACAATTCGCTGATAGCCCCACTGTCCGAAGATTTGCTGTAGGCGATCGTTTATCCAGCATTTTTGGGCAACCTCTAAAGGTAGTAAATCCCTGGCTCCGGCTGGTGGTTGGTAAATCATTGGCTGTTGTCGGCTCTTATTTGACGGCTATTATTTTAAACTAATGATTCATTATGCGATCGATTGGGAACGAGTCCGCACCAGTTTCCAAAAAATTTGGGGCTATTCAGATTTTCGACCCCCTCAAGGAGAAATTGTGCGCAGTTTACTAGAGGGTAAAGATGCTCTAATTGTAATGCCGACAGGAGGAGGTAAGTCAATTTGTTTTCAGTTACCAGCGCTGCTACAGACTGGGTTAACTATCGTAGTTTCTCCTTTGGTCGCGTTAATGGAAAACCAGGTCAGAGAATTGCAACAACGTCAACTAAGCGCTGCTTCTCTCCACAGTCAGTTAGAAAAATACCAACGCAAGCAAATCTTAAGCGCAATAGAAAAACAGGATTTAAGGTTACTTTACCTTTCTCCAGAAACTTTATTGAGTCCTCCAGTTTGGCAAAGATTGTCTCAACCGAATATTAAGATTAATGGTTTAATTCTCGATGAAGCACACTGTTTGGTGCAGTGGGGGGAAACTTTTCGACCTGCATATCGGCGTTTGGGTGCGGTGCGACCTGCTTTATTAAAGAATAAACCTCCTGGTACTAAAATAGCGATCGCTGCTTTTACTGCTACTGCTGACCCTACCGCACAGGCGATCGTCACTAATACCCTCCAATTACAACAACCAGAATCTTTTTTGCTCAGTCCTTATCGCTCTAATCTCAACCTTCAAGTTAAGGTAATTTGGACTCCAAGAGGAAGAAAACAGCAGATGTTAAAGTTTATCCAAAAAAGAGGATCTCAAGCAGGTTTGGTTTACGTGCGATCGCGAAGAGATAGCGAAGAATTAGCAATGTGGTTTGCTCGATCGCAATATAAAACAGCAGCATATCACGCAGGTTTAAGTCCCCAGCAGAGGCGTAAAATTGAAAACGATTGGTTAGACGATCGAACTCAATTTGTAGTTTGCACTTCTGCCTTTGGTATGGGTATTAACAAGCCAAATGTACGCTGGGTAGTTCATTTTCAAGCCCCTCAACTATTATCCGAATATCTTCAAGAAATTGGTCGAGGTGGAAGGGACGGTAAAAAAGCAGATGCTTTTACTTTGATTAGCGAACCTACAGGATGGCTTAACCCAGAGGACAAACAAAAAGAGCGCTTTTTTGCTCTTAACCTACAGAAACAGTATAGAAAAGCCCAACAAATCGCTAAAAAAATCCCCTCGATCGGAGATATTGAAACTATTAAACATCAGTTTGCCAATGGGGAAATTGCTCTTTCTCTTCTTCACAGTGTGGGTCAACTAGAATGGATTGACCCCTTCAATTATCAGCGTAATAACGATCGAGCGCAGAAATCTTTTTCTCAACTCAATGCCATGCAACAGCGCTCACAACGAGAAATGAGTCAATTTTTAACTACAAACAAGTGTCGCTGGCAATTTTTACTCAACGCTTTTGGTTTTACTAAAGAAGCCACGGGGTTTAAGTGCGGACATTGCGATCGTTGTTTGTAAGGTAAAATTTTCCTTTTTCCTTACAAACAGGTAAAAAAATAAATAAGTAGTCGTTTATAAATAAACATAATTATCATTACTTGGAGAGTTTTCAATCTAATTAATACCTAGTTGTTTATTTATAGTTGACTACTTAATAACCTGATTGTCATTTCGTTAATAACTATAAATTAAAAAAGTAACATTCTCGTTACTTCTCCTGATTAGTTATTTTTTTGACCGCCTTTACCCTCGTTGTATGTATTATTTATCTCCCACAGACCAACAGCACCAGTCCAGAATGTATAAATGCCAGCTCTAATGGGATTTTCACCACGACGATAAGCGATGGTAAAAGCGACTATGCCTTCTATAAGATGAGAAAACAACACAAAACTCCCAATCCAGAACAGTATCTCTAGGATGTGGGGTAAAGGACGATCGGCGATTGTACTATAAATCTGTCCCACGGTTAGTCCCAAGGCTATAGCAATAAAGGCACATGAAAGAATTTTGATAATTGAGGATAACGAATAATTCATTTCTTTCGACATCAATGAGTTAAGCTTCTGCGCATTAAGCTAAAACGCGATTGAGTTTACCACTGCGATAGCCTTCTAAATCGAGAGTAACGAAAATAAATCCGTATTCTTGAAATACTGATACTAATTTGGATAAGTCTGTATTGAGAATAAAATCTTTTATTTGTTCTGGAGGCAATTCTATTCTGGCAGTGTCTTCTTGGGAACGAACTCGAATATTTTTATATCCTAGTTTGCGTAAATATACTTCTGCACGACCTACTCTTTGCAATTTAGCAACAGTAATTTCTTCTCCATAAGGAAAACGAGAACTAAGACAGGGTTGCGCTGGTTTGTCCCACCAAGTAAGTCCTAGTTGGAAAGAAATTTCCCGCACCTCAGCTTTAGTCACCCCAACTTCAGCTAAAGGCGATCGCGCACCTCTTTCTTTTGCTGCTTGTATTCCTGGTCGATAGTCTCTCAAGTCATCGGCATTGACTCCATCTACTACGTAAGAATAACCTCGCTGAAGTGCTAGAGGTTTTAGAGTGTCGTGGAGTTCGCTTTTGCAGAAATAACAGCGGTTGACTGGGTTAGAAGTATAGTTGGGGTTGTCCATTTCCCGAGTTTCTACTAACTCGTGAGTAATGCCAATTTCTGCCGCTTGAACTCTAGCATCTTCCAATTCTTCTGGTAAAAGAGAAGGAGAAACCGCAGTTACCGCTAAAGCGCGATCGCCCAAAACATCCCTAGCAATTTTTGCCACTAGGGTACTGTCAATACCTCCAGAATAGGCAATTAATGCCCGATCCATTTCTTTAAAGATAGTTTTGAGTTGCTCTATTTTTTTATCTAGCATGGCGGGAATTAATCTCGTAGCTACTCTTTTAAATTATCGATCGGTTTATCGAGTTCGCGATCGTTTATTAATATTACTTGTAAAGTAAAAATAACGAGGCGATCGAAATTTTTGTAACAATACTCTAAAAAATAATACAATCCTGGTCTAGCGAAGTGCGCAGGTCGGGGAGAATGACACCAACATAATCGAGGTGTTTATATCCCTGTTATTGTTTGTGTGACAACTAGGGTATTGCCACAAGTTGAATGTTGTCTAACGTTTTTATTGGTGTATCTTAAATACTGCTATCCTAATCCAACAGTTCAAGTTATGACGACTGTGGAAGCAAAGATCTGGCGTCGTCCCCAAAAGGGCATCGACCCTTTCATGTTTTTTGTGTTGCTCTCTTTTCTAATCCACGGGCTGGGGCTGGTAGGATTTGTTTTTTGGAACCGATCGCTACCCTCTAAACCCAAAAAAAGAGACTATACTCCTATTGAGTTTGTCGTTCCCCCACCTCAAGAGAAGCCAGAAAAAACGCCAAAAACTAATCGCCGCGCAGTTACCAATTCTGTCGCCAAGGGGACAGTAAAACCAAAAGTAACCCCTGCAACGAAAAAACTTGGAGAAAATACACCTAGGGCGGCAAGAAGTGTTAGGAAGAAGCCTAAACCAAAGGTTCGTCAGCCGCGACCAATGGCAAAAACTCCATCGGTTCCGCCAAAACGCCAATCTCGGCCACCATTGAAACCCACTCCTGTAAAAGATAAAAAACCACCCAGAGAAACAAAGCCCGTTAAGCCAGTTAAGCCTCTTCCAACAGCAGTTTCCAAGCCAAAATTACCTCCTAGAGTAGCGACCCGATCGCCTTTAAAGCCCAAACCACCAGCGCAGCCGATTCCTAGACCTACGGAGTCTCCTGCTGTGAGTAGAAACAAGCCAGTTAAGCCAATTGCGCCTACTCGACCCGTGCCTCCAAAACCTCCAGCAGAATCTGGTCCAGCCAGTCAACTGGGTGGAAACTATGCTAGGGGTCGGGATGTGGGTGAAAATCCTGGTAGCTCAATCGTCAACCCACAGGCAAGTGCGAATCGTCAAGCTCGCAATCAGCAGATAAATGCTCGGCGAGTGGATCTTGGCCCCTACTTAGCTGAACTCAGACGACGGGTGAAAAGGAATTGGAAACCCTCGAACCCAACTAACAATCGCTATACTGTCCTTGCCTTTACGATCCATCGAAGCGGTCGCATTACTGGACTGAGGGTGGTGCAAAGCTCTGGGTCAAAACTGGTGGATAAAGAAGCCATCCAAGCAATTCAGAGAGCGACTCCTTTTGCTCCCTTGCCTAAGAATTATCCCAACGATCGCTTTAGTCTCGATTTTAGTTTTAACATTTATGTCTACTGAGGGGGCTTCAGATCCCATTTAAAAACCAACTGGTAAGGATTTCAATTATGGAAACAGTACGTCAATTCTTTAATCATGGTGGACTGGTCATGTGGCCACTTTTGGGGCTCTCGCTCTTTTCCTTGGCAATGACCCTAGAAAGGTTAATCTTTTGGTTGAGGACAACTCGCCGACAAGAACAAGTACTCGAAAACATAATAGATATCTACAAAGAAAACCCCAAGTCTGTTCACAAAATACTAATGCGCAATCGTCACTTATCGGTGGCACGCATTTTTATCGTTCCTCTATCATTAAAGCGATCGACTCCAGAAAAGTTTCGCTTGGCATTAGAAACTGCAGCTCAGGCTGAAATGCCGCTGCTGAAGCGATTTAATAATGCTTTTGACGTAATTATTAGTACCTCGCCACTGCTGGGATTGTTGGGTACTGTTTTGGGATTAATTACTTCCCTATCCTCCCTCCGCATTGGCGATCTTGGAAGCTCCCAAGCTACTGGGGTAACAGGTGGAATTGGTGTCGCCTTAACTTCAACTGCTACTGGCTTACTCATAGCTATTATTACACTTTTCTTTGCCAGTATGTTTCGGGGGCTATATCTGCGGCAGATCAGCTTAACCCAAGAGTTTGGCGGACAATTGGAACTGCTACATCTCGAACAATACGAAGAACAAGGAGAGATTTCTCATGCGATTAAACAATGAACCAGATCGACCTCCACAAATCAATATCGTGCCGATGATCGATGTCATCTTCGTCATTTTGGTATATTTTATAATCTCTACCTTGTTCTTAACTCGATCGGAAACTTTACCAGTCAATCTTCCCCAAGCTGAAACCGCACAACTCCAAAAAACTAAACAAATTACAGTCAGTCTCGATAAAGAAGGAAATCTGGCTGTCGATCGCAAACCGACCCAGCTCGATCGACTTAAGGCTCAAGTGGAAAGTTTAATAGAACCAAAGCAAACAACGGTTGTTGTTATCAGTGCTGACGAATTAGCAAATCACGGTAAAGTGGTTGATATAGTCGATCGACTCCGCAAGATTCCCACTGTAAAACTTGGTATTGCTACTACTAAAAAAGAGGAGAAAAATTGAAAGTATTCTCAAGCGCTTTTTCTCAGCCAAATATTGTTTCTATTTGTCTTTTCTACTAGCTCTAATAATATTTCAAGAGCTTTTTCCCTCCCAATATAGTGTATGGCTTTTTGGAAATAGGTATCTTCCATAAGTTTTTGAGTTAAGACTTCAACAGAAGTTTTTTCCCGCCTTGCTTTTCGGATAATAGCTTCAATCCTGAGTCTATTAACTTCAGATACAACTTGACCATTAGACCTGTTCCAGAGAGAATATTTTTCTTTGGCTCCTTGTAGCATGAAATCCACAGCGATCTCATAGAAATCTTGCCAAGCTTTTTCTACTTCTACTGTCCATTTATCTTTTAAGAAGCAAGCAACTGTTTTTAATAGAGTATTTCCTATTATTTGATAATGCTTAAAACCAACTCCAAAGCTTATATATTTACTTCCCATACTTTTGAGAAGTAGTTTAAAATAAATGCCTCTATTCAGATAATTAAATACAAGTTTTAACCAAGAAATTAACTGCTTATATTTGTATTCGCGCTTTTTTATAGCTAATTTGCTTATTAATGCGGGATATTCTTCTTCTAGTAATTGGTAAAAAATATTAGCAAAATTTTCGGAGTCTTTTCTTATTAAAATTATAGTTTTTTCTAATATTTCTATATTCATCTTCTTCTCAAAAAATGATTTGAATCATCTCAATTGTTAACTTTTAAGCACAGTCAAATCCGAAGAACTCAAACTTGTCATAATTTTAATTATTCAGATTGTTGCTTGTTCTAGCTATACACGATAAGCAAGTTAAGCGGGAATTTAAGCCAAAATATACTTGTATTGTTTTGTAGCGATCTCTCGTTAAGCATCAGGTAAAGGCTGTTGGCTGTTGGCTATTGGCTATTGGCTGTTGGCTGTTAGCTGTTTGTTACTCCCCATCTCCCTCTCTTTCCTGTTCCCCTGCTCCCCCATCTCCCCACTCTCCCCACTCTCCCCCTCTCCCCCTCTCCCCTTGTGCGGGATTATTTTTTGGTAAACCATCCAGACAAAATACGGCTAACACCATACCCAATTGCGAGGCTAAAAACGATCGTAACGATCGCACTAATCCATAAACTCAATAGAGATGGTTGTAGAGATTTAACTCCATCAATACGCTGAGAAATGGTTGTAGTTATAGGTTTGTGAGCGATTTGACCGAGGGCTATAGTTGTACCTGCAACAGTCAGAATTTGTCCTAGTTTATCTTGTTTTTCTTGAATCGCAGCTTCATTAATACTAACTTGAGTCTGCACGCTGAGCATCAGTCTTTCATACAGTTGAATTGCTGGAGAGAGAAAACCAATATCTGCTTCCATCTGCTCTAAATAAAAGTTAATATCTTCCTGGAAGTTAGTAAAAAATTTAGGCATTGCTTCGCCTGTTTCTTGCTCAATTTCTTTGATACATTCTCGATAGTTACGCTGCTGAACTTTAATTAATCTAGCTTGATCTTTAAGGAAAGATAAAAGTTTATAATATTCTAGAGATTCTTGAGGTAATTTAACTAGAATTTGTGGATCTAATATTTGTTGACTATCGCTTTTTGTTTGTTCTTCTATAGCTTTGTATAGCCGCTTCAATTGAACTTTTAAACTGCGGCTTTGAGAATAGAAATAGTTGATTTTATGATAACTGAGTAGTAAATTTTGGAAAATACTATAAACTCGATCGGCTTTTCTCTCAGCAGTTTCATCTTTATAAAGCAATACACAAGCTAAATTAGTCGTTTTCGACTGATAATTTTCAGTGGATTCTTTTAAAGTAATTTCCCGACGTAAAACATAGAAAGGACTATCGAGAAATTGATATTTTTCGCTTAGTTTCTCTTCTATTTCTTCTTCTGGTATTTGGGAGAAGTATTTATGCAAACAGCTAACAGCTATTTGACGAGTTGTTGTTTCAGGAGGAAGTGGAGATTGAACAATTCCAGCTAAAATAGCTGTTTGTCCTAGTTCAATTTTAAGTGTGTTTAAATATTCACTTAAATTAGCAAAAGAGTTAAGAGATTGTTCGCCTTCATTTGAAGAAATATATCTAGTAAGACGTAAAAAATAAGTGTCGTTGAGACAACGAGCAGCAAGACGACTTTTAAAAATACCTGTTTCCAAATATAGTCGATCGCTATTTGGTTTGTGACATTCACATTTATCGGTAGCATTAAGATTAGGACATTTATCGGAAAGTTTAGTATTCTTAAAATCGAAAATAGTCCCACTAGATGGCTCTTTTTTAATATCGATTAATTGGAGAAAATCTGAGACGAATTTTTCTTTTTTGCAAGTTAAACGAGACGTTATTTCTTTTAAATTATTCTCAAAAAATTTTCGCCTCTCTTTTCTCTCTTCTAGAGATTCGTTAAGGCTTTGGCGCAATACGTAGTGATAGAAGTGTAATGTAGGTGATAAAACTTTTACTTTTACTGTCGTGTTAGTTTCAGTTTGAGTCATTTCGATCGCTTTGATTATTATTATCTCTCTCTTCTTTAGCACAACGTTCTATATCCTTACAGATATCGCGAGCTTCGTTACTTATATTTGTCGTCATTTTAGGATCTTCTTCTGCTTCTTCACCAGGATCTCCCGTCTTTTTCAGAATTTTCTCGATACCAGTTTCGTCAAGACGATCGTAGATCTTTCCTAGCCATTCATTTAAACGTTTATTACCCGACGATCGCTGAGAAAAAGCTGTAATGCGATTTGCGATCGCCGACGGATCTTCATATTCTTCTGAGGGAATTTTTACCAAGTAATTAGCAATAGCAAGACGCGCTTGATTTCCCAATTTATTTTCTAGTTCTTTACCTGCAGTAATGATTTCATGAAAAGCTTTGCAAATAAAAAAATCGCTGCTGTCCTCAATTAAGATATCATTGTTGCTCATAATCTAAACTCCTGTCAGAATAAACGCTGTCCAATAATAAGGATTATCTCTAGGAATGCGCTTTAACTTTTTCAGCGCTCTCTTTAAACGAAACTCTTCTTTTGGTTGTAGTTTACTCAAATCCCACTCTTTAGACCTTTCTCTGAGTTGTTCATCAGTCGATCGACGCAACCAGTTTTGAGCCTTTTGCAGAGCAATAGCTTTATTATCACTCTTTTCTAGTTGTCGATAAAACTCATCGAACAGAAAAGCAGTTGCGATCGAGTTGACTTTCCAAAGACTTCCGATCGCAGCTTTCGCACCTGCTAGCAAAAAACCCGTACTCAGTCCTATATGTTCCTCTGCGGGTTGAAAAGCATCCACAACAGCAGTACAGCAAGCAGAAAGGGAAACTAAGTCTGTTTTTGGCATTTCCAACTCAGCAAAAATCTTGTTTAGAGTTAAATTCTTATCTTCTTCATTTGATAGCATCAAGTAGGATTCAAGAGGATTTTTTAAATTGTATTCTGCGTGACCAGAAAAATGGAAACAACGAGCGCTTTTGGCTATTTCTAAAATGTCTGTTGGCGATGTTTGTTTGTCTTTAACAACTCGATGATTTTGTCGAAACTGGGGACGCTGAACGATCGCAGCTACTTCCGCTTTAGCAAAGATTAAATCTTTATCTTGGCTGGGATTTTCGATACAAACTAATGAGGTTCGATCGCGCTGACGTTGCTGGCAAATTTTCCAAACTTGCAGGTTAGGAACATAGCTAACTGCAAAGCGATCGATTAGTCTTTCTCTCTCGTTTATCCACAAAGCATGAAGAGGAAATAGATGTAAATAATTGTGAGGTACGACTATTAAATGCTCGATATCTGGAGGGATATGTGCTAATAAATTGTTCAATTTTAGCAATTTGGAAAGACGATCGATCCTTTCAGATACTGCTTTAATTGTTGCCTCAATATTGTCTTGTTTTTCAGAGGTACTTTTTTTGTCAGTAATATCCTTAATCCAATCTTGAGCCAAATTTTCTAGAGCCTTTGAGTGCAGTTTTATAGTAAGAGATTCTGGGACGATCGGCTTTTCTGCTTTTGGCAAAATAAGCATCATTACGAGTTCTTTTTTAGTAAAAAAGAATTCTAGTATCGCCGTATGTGCTGGTAATAAATCTCGAATTTCTTGAAAAGAGATGGGATTGATTTTAGTTTTGGCAATAAATTCAGGCTCTATTTTAGCAACTTCTGTATATAAAATTTCTAATTCTTTTTTAGTTTCGTCCCAGCGATCGGCTAGTTGTTCTAATTGTTTTTCTTCTAAATTTATAGCGATTTCATTAGTATATTCTTGTAAAGCTGTTTTTTCTTTTCGCTGAGTTTCCTTTATTTGTTTTTTTAGTTTGGCTGAAATAGTTTCAGGTAAAGGTTTATTTTGCTGAGAGATGCGATCGATCAAGTAGCGATTTCGCAAAACTTCTACATAGAAAAAGGCGCGGCAATAGTCTTTTTTTTGGAGATGATAAGAAACAATTCGTTGATAGATTTCTACATAATCTTTCATTAAAGAGCGTCGAGTGTAGATATCTCGATCGGCTTGCATGTTCTCCAGACAAGCAATGATGCGATGGTAGCAAAACTTAGCTTTTTCCTTGTGGTTAAGAGCAAAATAGCGATCGACAGTTTCTTTAACTCGCGTAACTTCAAGAAATAACTGTAAGTTTTCTTCTACTTTTGGAGCTTTTTTGTTAGCCGAAGGATCGATTTTCTTGAGAGTCTCCTCTGCTAGCCAACTAGTGAATATTGAATTAGTAGTATGGCGAAGTTCCTTTAGTGCTTCGATTGCTTGTTTGTTGCCTACGCCGATTTTCTCTAAGATATCTTTTGCTGCTTTAGTGTGGATGTCAAGAGCTTTACTGGTGGAGAGGATGTTTATCAGTGCTTCGATCGCTTTGGGGTTGCCTGTGCCGATTTTTCCCAGGCTCTCTGCTGCTTGGCGAAGGATGTAATCATCTTTACTGGTGGAGAGGATGTTTATCAGTGCTTCGATCGCTTTGGGGTTGCCTGTGCCGATTTTTCCCAGGCTCTTTACTGCTTCGAAAAAGAGGTAATCGTCTTTACTGGTGGAGAGGATGTTTATCAGTGCTTCGATCGCTTTGGGGTTGCCTGTGCCGATTTTTCCCAGGCTCTTTACTGCTTCCCAAAGGGTTAACACATTTTTACTGGTGCGTAATAATTCTATCTGTTTATCTATTTCTTTTTCTCGATCGACCATAAACCAAAAACCTATCTTCCCCACGCACTTTGCAGTCATATTCTAGCGCTACAATAGTTTTATACAGCATTTGTAAATCAACAATCAAAAGAAAATTTAAATGCTCGTGCAATCCCGATACGAACAATTATTTGACGAAGGGGTCGAACTTCTAGATAAAAAACAATACAAAGAAGCGCTAAATAAGTTTCAACAAGCGATCGACCTTAACAACAAATTCATTCAAGCTTGGGTTTACAAAGGGATTTGTCTAGAAAAACTGGAACGATATCCAGAAGCGATCCAATGTTACGAAAAAGCGCTAGAAATTAATCCCGATGTCGCCGATCTTTGGTACAACAAAGGCGCAACCTACTGTAAAATGAAACGCTACGGTGACGCACTCCAGTGTTTGAATCGAGTTATAGAAATCGAACCCGATCGACCCTTTGTCCAAACAATGAGATCTATGATTCTAGAAATACCTCCAGTCTGGTCTCAACCCCAAATAAAACCCGATCGAGAGCCGGACAAAGTAGTAGAAAATTCAAAAGCAGCAGAAGCTAAATTGCGACTAGAAAGAAATAACCAAACCTACACTAACTTACAAAAAGAGATGGAAAGAGGCGATTAATTCCCCCTCTCCCACTCCCCCACTCTCCCACTCTCCCACTCAAGAACTCCTTTTAAACAATCCCTGGGGACGCACTAGTAGCATAACAATCATAATCACCAAAGCTACCCCTAGCTTATATTGAGAACTGAGGAGTAAAACGCTTAATTCTTGAGCCACACCAATAACTAACGCACCTGCGATCGCGCCGTAAACATTGCCAATACCTCCAAGAGTAATAGAGGCGAACATGGGTAAAATTAGAAACCAACCCATATTAGGTCTAATAGTAGTAATTAAACCGTACATCGCTCCCCCAAGGGCAGTTAAAGTACCAGTAATAATCCAAGTCCACAGAACAACTCGCTCTACATTAATCCCCGATACCCTTGCCAAGTCAATATTATCGGCAACTGCCCGCATTGCCTTGCCAATTTTAGTATTTTGCAGCAAAAAGTGTAAAACTAAAACTGCTATCAGAGCCAAAACAATAACAACTTGATGATAAAAAGGCATCATAATTCCGCCTACATCTATGGCTTCTTCTCTAAATAAATCGTAGGACTGGTTGCTACTTCCCCAAATAAAAAGAATGCCATTGCGTATAAACAAAGCCAAACCAATGGAAATAATAATCAAAGTAGTAGAAGTGGCACGCCGATCGCGCATCGGTTTCCACAGCAGTTGTTCGGCAATTAACATCCCCCCTATCGTACCTACAGCGCCTAAAACCATAGATATCCAGATATTTACCCCAAAAGTGTTAAAAACCCAAGTAAGATAAGCTCCTAGGGTCATAAAATCGCCGTGGGCAAAATTAGATATTCTTAAAATACTGTAGGTAAGAGTCAGTCCAATTGCTGCTAAAGCGATGATGCTACCTACAGTAATACCGTTGAACGTCAGTTGAGCGAGATCGAGAAACGATACTGATTGCATTCTTATTTATTTTGTTGTTGTTGGGTTGGGGGATTCTTTTTCTTCTTCTTTTTGATCTTCAGAAGAGCGATTGCTAACCGACTTTTCTTGAGTGGTTAATTCTAAAAATACATCTTCTAAACTAGGACGAGTGCGTCGCATTTCATATAATCCCAAACCAGAATTAACAATTGCTGCGGCGATATCTTTACCTGGTTCTGCTTCCGGTTTTAAACTAATGCGGAGTAAAAAGCGATTGTCAGCTTCTTTTTCACTATGGCGATCGACCTCTACTGCAAAAACCCCAGGTATGGCTTCGAGATCTTTTTGTATCTCCATAACATCCCCTTCTACTTCAATTTCGTAACCCGAATCTCCTGCTAATTCTCTTTTAAGATTATCGGGGGTATTAGTGGCGACTACTTTTCCTTTATTAATAATAGTGACGCGATCGCAAGTCATGCTCACTTCTGGCAATATGTGAGTAGAAAGAATAATTGTATGCTCTCCTGCTAGACTTTTAATTAAATCTCGTACTGCAATAATTTGTCTGGGATCTAGACCGACTGTGGGCTCGTCTAAAATAATTACGGGGGGTTCGTGAACAATTGCTTGGGCAATACCCACCCTTTGGCGATACCCTTTAGAAAGCTTGTCAATTATAACTTTCCGCTTATCTTCCAACTGACAGCGTTTTATTGCTGAAGCGATTTTTTTGGCGCGATCGCCTGCTGGAATACCTTTAATTCTGGCGACAAAATATAAAAATCCTTCTACTGTCATCTCAGGATATAGAGGGGGAGTTTCTGGTAAATAACCAATTCGCCTTCGTACTTCCATCGACTGTTCGTGAACGTCATAGCCTGCAATTTTAGCTGTTCCAGTGGTAGCGGGTATGTATCCAGCTAAAATTCTCATAGTAGTGGTCTTCCCTGCGCCATTTGGTCCCAGAAAACCGAGTATTTCGCCTGCTTCTACAGAGAAATGGACTTCTTCTATAGCTTTGGTTGAACCGTATACTTTACTTAAATGTTCTACTTCAATCATCCTGCTGTTGGCTGTTGGCTGTTGGCTGTTGGCTGTTGGCTATTGGCTGTTGGCTGTTTGCTATCTGTTATTCTCCTTTACTCCCCACACTCCCCACACTCCGCACACTCCCTACACTCCCCCTCTCCCTGTTCCCTTTTAATGAAATTTTTCAATCCAATTGCGATCTAATGCTAAATCTAGGGTAAAACGAGCAACAGCAAAACAGAAAATACTTTCTATCCCCAAGCAAACTAATAAATAGAAGCTTTCCCTTAAATTATCGGATATTTCTGCTATTGCTAATCCCCTCACTAACCCAAAAGCTAGTACCGCACCATCCTTGAGAAAAGCATTTCGATCGTCTGACCCAATAATATAACGATAGGTAACGCCAAACAGGAACCCACTTAAGTACGCAAATGTTCCCTTGACTAATAAATTTACCAGCCCTATTTTTGGCAGGAAAGCAAATATTTCCCATTGTGGTGCCAGTATAAAAACATTGATTAACACTGTCATGCCGTAGGCAACCGCAAAGGCAAAACCTGCCAAAATGCCTGTTTTGAGGGATTCTATCCTTTGGGTCTCTAACATCTTCACTCCGCACAACTCCGGTCTTCTCGAAGTTTAACGTAAACTATAGAAAATACCAGGGAAACACCATATAAAATAATAAATATCACAATTGTGGTTGTTGTTTTTTAGCTGTTGTTTCAACGGACAGGTATAAACATGGATATATTGACACTTGGTTGGGTTGCTATTTTAAGTTTATTTACTTGGTCGATCGCTATGGTAGTTTGGGGTCGCAACGGTTTTTAGATAGCAGTGAAAACAAGTTATTTTGCTAATATCCTATTCTTAAGCGCGTTTGGCCTACTGATCTTGGTCAGTTTCGGTATATTGTATTTAACCTCACTAGAATGGCGCGATCGTCGCCGTCAAGATCGGGATAAACGCTCTGCCAAACGCTAGACTTTCCATAAAACAAAAAGCGATCGATAGAAAAGTATTATCTAAAACTATCGATCGCTAATTATTAAATATAATGTAAGCAATAAATAGCAAGAATTATTTAGAGACAATTAATATGGATTCTTCCTATTTTGAATATTTGATAGGTGTAGAAGCGATCGTTTTGTTATTATTAACTCTTGGATATTTTTTAAGAAGAAAACTAAAGAAAAAGAAAAAATAAAAAAATTACAGTTATCTCGCTTTACTCGAAGTTAAAAGTCTATAGCTCCGTAGCGAATGAATCCTCACCTATAATCTTTGATTTAGGTGGGGCGCGTTCAAATAAGTAAATACTCTCGCGGCATCTTTTTCGTCATCGTTGGGAGAGGGGAGTGTGGGGGGTGTGGTTAGATCGAAAGTTGCCATGTAGATATTTCGATCGATGTGAAGCAACTTATAGTCTTTTGGAATCTATATATCAAGTTGCATAAAGAGTCATAACAAATCATATCACCTGAAATGCTTGTCAATCTAGGGCTTAAGAGAATTTAAAGAAAAAAAAATAAAAAAACTGTGGACAAGTGTTCTTTTTATTGTTCAAGCTGGGAAATCTATTACTAGGAAGGAAAAGACCAACCTTATTTTTACCGGACTAGTAATTAATAAATCGCTATGTTAGCTACTGCTTTATATATTGACACAGAGAAAGATAATGCCCTTTCTACACAAAACTTGGAAGTTGACGATACTAACGATGCGGATAAAGATGTCAAATCGGCAGAAGATTGGGTAGAAATTGATTCAGAAGAGGTAGATTCAACTAGTGTCTCTAAAAGAAGTACCCGTAACACTACCGATCTGGTTCGATTATATCTTCAAGAAATAGGTCGGGTTCCCCTGCTCAGAAAAGATGAGGAAGTATCAAAAGCTCAACAAATTCAGCGCCACATCCAATTAATAGAAATCCGCAATGAAGCTGCTGATATTGCCGATCCGGTAATAAAGCCCTTTGTTGAAGTACTTGAAGTCCACGATCGCCTAATGTCCCAACTGAGTCACCGTCCCTCTATTAAACGGTGGGCTAGGACTGTCGGTCTTGAGATTACTCAACTTAAAGATACTTTATCCGCAGGGAAAAAGCGCTGGGCTGAGGTAGCTCAAATCAGCGTCAAAGAACTAGAAGTAATTGAAAAAACAGGTGTTCGGGCAAAAGAACACATGATCAAAGCTAACCTGCGGCTAGTAGTTTCAGTAGCGAAAAAATACCAAAATCGCGGCTTGGAACTACTCGATCTGATTCAGGAAGGAACTCTGGGATTAGAGCGAGCAGTAGAAAAGTTTGACCCCACTAAAGGATATCGCTTCAGTACTTATGCTTACTGGTGGATTCGTCAAGGCATTACCAGAGCGATCGCTACTCAAAGCCGTACTATTCGCCTACCAGTTCACATCACTGAAAAACTCAACAAAATCAAAAAGGCTCAACGCAAAATCTCTCAAGAAAAAGGTTGTACCCCTAGCATCGACGAAATTGCTAAAGAATTAGATATGTCTTCTTCTCAAGTAAGAGACGTATTGGTGCGAGTACCTCGCTCCGTTTCTCTAGAACTTAAAGTTGGTAAAGACAAAGATACCGAACTTGGGGATCTACTCGAAACTCAAAGTGCTTCTCCTGAAGACAATTTGATGCGCGAAGCTCTACATCGAGATCTACTCAACCTTCTCGACGATCTAACCAGCCGCGAAAGAGATGTTATTCAAATGCGTTTCGGCTTAAAAGATGGCAAACCTTATTCCCTAGCAGAAATTGGTCGCGCTCTCGAACTTTCTCGCGAACGAGTCAGACAAATTGAATCTAAAGCCCTACAAAAGCTAAGACAACCCAAACGTTTGAACCTAGTACGGGACTATTTGGAATCTTTAGAATAGATCCTAGCTGCTTCAAAAGTAAGATTGCCGTGCTGTTCCTCAAAAGGTTGCTCGCTAAAAGCGATTGAGATAACGAGCAACCTATTAATTTTTAAATTAAGTCTGCTTTATGGCAAATAACTGCAAACAAAGCAGCCATACCAGTAATTGCTAATGCTATCAAAGGGTGTTGTCCTTGGCTAACAGCAAAAGAAGTTACTACTCCAGCTCCTAATGCCGCAGTTGCAGCCGCCCCTAAAAAATCTTTGTTTGTATTTTTATCGTACATATATCGATCTTTCCAACAGTTAAATTGTTAATGTTTTTTCTTTTTTTTAACAACCAGTTGTTTAAAATTAACACTCTGATTTTATTGACTGGGAAAAAGCAGCAAATTCTGCAATTAAGGTTTAAATTTAGTTAAAAAACTTAACAAAAATATCCCCAGAAGTTTAACGATCGTCAGGAATAAAAATGATTTAAGAATTCGACAGTTCGTAACTTCAAAGTCAGTGGCAAAATCGATAGATAAGTGAACTATAAGATCGCAGAGTTACCTATGTCTAAAACATATACAGTTGAACTGAATCACGAAGGAGAAAGTCACACTTTTCCAGTTACAGAAGGACAAACTGTTCTAGAAGCTGCTTGGAATGCGGGCATAGAATTACCAAACTCTTGTAATGCTGGAGTTTGCACTACTTGTGCTGCTCAAATTCTAGAAGGTAATGTGGATCAGAGCGAGGCAATGGGAGTTTCTCCAGAACTGCGCCAGAAAGGCTACGCCCTACTGTGCGTATCTTATCCCCTTTCCGATTTAAAAATAGCAAGTGGAAAAGAAGAAGAAGTATATCAGCAACAGTTCGCCAGCCCTTAATCACGAGCGGGAAGTTTCCTAATAAGTGAAACGCAATTAGGAGTGAAGTGCGAATTTATTTTTGAGGCAAGTAAGTATGTTCTATAATACATACGTTGCTTTTGAGCTAGGCGTATTTGTTCATTAGTTACTCTGAAGTGTGCCAGGTACGCAAGCTATCGATCTCAGTCAGAGACAACCCTCTACCCCACTGATGGCAGATAAGACATAAGACCTCAAGGGTACGGTAGCCAAATATAAAATATGGGTCTGTGGAAGACGGACTCCTGCCTATTGAGGGAAGGTAAGACTAGCTATCTTTCGGGATAGAAAGCACGTCCCCGTGAAATGGGAAGCCTTGAAGACGAATAAAACCGTCCCTGAACCATCGTTAATGTTGGAAGCCCCAACCTTGGGGAAGCAGGTTGAGGTACTTCACGACTGCTATTATATTTCTATACTAAGGAGGGATAGTATTGTACAAAAAATGACTACTCACTTTATTACTGCCGAAATAGACTTAAAACAAACACCAGCTCAATTACAACAGTCCATAGAACAAGAACTAAATAAAAAGGGAGAACCCCTACGCTGGTCGATCGCCTTAGTGGACGCTCGAAAGCAAAAAGCTGTAGTTGAAGCTATAGTAACCAAGTGAGTAGTGCTATTTGGCAGCACTTTTGACCGTACTCGTGCATCAACCTCCTTATACAGTTGTTTTAATTGTTCCCACTGGCGTAGGTGCCTCCATTGGCGGCTATGCCGGAGATGCAATGCCAGTAGCAAGAGCGATCGCCCAGGTAAGCGATCGCCTAATTACTCATCCTAATGTGCTTAACGGCGCTCAACTATACTGGCCCCTAGCTAATACCTCTTATGTCGAAGGATACGCCCTTGACAAATTTGCCAGTACGTGCTGGGGATTGCGTCCAGTTCGTCAAAATAAAGTGGGTCTCATTCTCGATCGGGCAATAGAACCAGAATTGAGGCTGCGTCACTTACAAGCAGCAGAGGCTACCAGAGCAACTTTGGGACTAAATTTGACCGACTGCACAGTCACAGATGCTTCCCTAGAAGTGCAACTGCGTATAGCTCCATCGGGAGCGAGTTGGGGAACGATCGGGAATACAGGCAGTTTATTGCGAGCGGCAGAAACTTTAATCGATCGAGCAGGAGCAGAAGCGATCGCGATTGTTGCTCGTTTTCCTGACGACACCGACAGCGAAATTCTACAAAACTATCGCCACGGAAAAGGTGTAGATCCCCTAGCTGGTGCTGAAGCAGTTATCTCTCACTTAATTGTCCGTACCTTTAAAATTCCTGCTGCTCACGCACCTGCTTTAATGCCTTTACCAGCAGACCCAGATGTATCGCCTCGCGCTGCTGCTGAAGAATTAGGTTATACTTTTTTACCTTGTGTTTTAGTGGGTTTGAGTCGCGCCCCTCAGTTTATTATCAGCAAAGACAATTATACTCCCTCTCCACAAGATATATGGGCAGAACAAGTCGATGCTGTAGTAGTACCAGCAAGCGCTTGCGGTGGTAGTGCTGTAATGAGTTTCAGCAGTCTGGGAGTTCGGGTAGTTGCTGTTGAAGAAAATAAAACCAAAATGGAAGTTTCCCCAGAATCTTTAGGCATCAAAGCGATTAGAGTAAACTCGTATTTAGAGGCGTTAGGTTTTTTAGTTACTCATCGCGCTGGTATTAATCCTGACTCATTACGCCCAACTTTATCCTCTCTCAATTGCTTATCTGTTAACCGTGACCAATCCTAACAATCCTGAAATCGAACCCTTGACTCGCACGCAAATTTTAGTAGCGATGGGGGTGACCGCTGTTATCTTGCTAATTATTGCTAAAATATGGCAAAAATTAGGCTCTGTTTCTATACTATCCCTTCAGGTTACATTTTACGATGTTTTGTTAGGAATAGGTCTGGCTGTAGGAATTATTGTTGCTAATAACGTTGTTTATCGCCTTTGGTCAGCTTATCGTCGCAGCGCTGACTTTTACCTGGAATTGGTGATTAAGCCCCTAGAATGGCCAGATTTGATTTGGATAGGACTATTACCTGGTTTAAGCGAAGAATTGTTATTTCGCGGGGTAATTTTACCAGCTCTAGGATTAAACTGGATTGCTTTGATAATTTCAAGTCTCATATTTGGCGTTTTGCACTTGAGCGGTTCGGAACAATGGCCCTATGTGGTTTGGGTAACGGTTGTAGGATTTATCTTGGGATATAGTGCTATAGTTACGGGAAATTTATTAGTTCCAATAGTGGCTCATATTATTACTAATTGGGTTTCTAGTTGTCTGTGGAAAGCGAGGCGATCGGTAGGTGCGTCTCCTTCTTAAATCAGTTATCAGTTATCAGTTATCAATGCCAGAAGACAAACATATCAATGACCTTTATCTCAAAATAGCTTCTCTAGAACGCCGTATAAGTAAATTAGAACTAGGTTTAGAAGAACACGACAGAGTTATCGATCCTCAAGGTTGGATAGGGGAAGCGTTTGAGCGCGTCTACGAAGATATAGATAATCTAGAAACAAAATTAGACTCTGCCAACCACAAACTAGATGCTATTCTACAGCGACTGACTGGGATTTCCGAGGGCAAGTGGCGAGAGTTAGAGTTTTTTTTTCCAGCGATCGAGCTTTTAACTGAAGATTTGAGCGCTCGATCCCCAACACAAAAAACGTTACCTTATGACTTTCGAGGGAGAAAAAATTGAGCAAAAAAAACCTTTAGAACTTTTCATCGATCAATTTGCGCCAACAAATGTTTACTATTTGTTAGAAGTTTATTTCGATCGACATTCTAAAGACGCACCTTTTTATAGTTCAAAGTTTTAGCTGGTCGAACACTTCCCGCAGTACTTTAGCTGAGTTTTGCAGTTGTTTTATTTCTGTTTCACTTAGAGCTAGGTTAACTGTCTTAAGCACGCCTTTCTCATTGACAACCGTTGGTAAACTCAAACAAATGTCGCGGATATCGTAGAGTCCGTCGATAAAACTGCTGACAGTAAGCACGCGCTCTTGGGAGCGTAAAATTGCTTTGATTATATCACTTACCGCCAAGCCGATCGCATAAGAAGTATATCCTTTGCGTTTAATAATTTCATAGGCGGCATTTTTTACTTGTTCAAAAATAGCGTTTAATTCGTCCCTGTTAGCAGAGGGTTGATTTTCCCAACCGTTCGGCACTAGTTTCCTTCCAGCAATATTAGCCGTACTCCAGATCGGCACTTCACTATCTCCGTGTTCCCCAACTATATAGGCGTGAACGCTTCTCGAATCAATATCGAGTTTTCGCGCCAGCAAGTAACGAAAACGAGCTGTATCTAGGACTGTACCCGAACCTATCACCCTAGAAGTGGGAAAGCCGGATATTTTTAAGGTTACGTAAGTCATAATGTCAACAGGGTTGCTGACAATGAGCAAAATGGCATTAGGGCAGTATTTAACTACATCGCCGAGGATATTTTTGAAGATAGAGACATTCCTTTCTACCAAGTTTAAACGGGTTTCTCCTGGTTTTTGGGCGGCTCCAGCGGTGATAATAACTATATCTGCATCTTTTCCTGCGTCTGCTACAGTTCCAGCATGGAGTTCGGTGGGAGCAATGAACGACATTCCGTGCATCAAATCCATTACTTCCCCTTCGACTTTTTCCGTGTTGATATCTTGAAGTATTAGTTCGTCGAAACATTCTTGGATCAGCAGGGAGTAAGCGCAAGCTATGCCTACTTGACCTGCTGCACCAATAATCACCCCTTTGCGGGGACGAAGGGGAGCAGGTTTTTCTGCATTTGGATTGGGAATGAAAATTTCTTCAAACATAAAACTATTTCTTTTCAGAGGTTAGGGGGAGTGGGGGAGTGGGGGAGTGGGGGAGTGGGGGAGAGAGGAAGTTGAAAATAAATTTTCCTCTCTTATCTTCTTCACACTTCCCACACTACCTAAAAGCCTTTAACCGTAAATTAGTAAGGCCACTTCCAGCCAGTTATTTCTGGCTTGTCTATACCCTGTTCGTAAGCGTAGTGCAGATTCTCGATAATTTCGTTCTTCATGCGCTCTTTTACGTATGCGGCTGCAGAACCTAGCTTGGGAACGCGATCGATTACGTCAATTACTAGATTGAAGCGATCGATCTGATTGTTAATCGCTAATTCCATAGGCGTATTGATGTTGCCTTCTTCCTTATAACCCCGAACGTGGATCCGTTCTTGATTAGTACGGCGATAGGTCAGTTTGTGAATCAACCATGGATAGCCGTGGAAGTTAAAAATAACTGGTTTGTCTGGAGTAAATAAGGTGTCGAAATCCCTGTCTGATAAACCGTGGGGATGTTCGCTTTCTGGCTGCAATTTAAACAGGTCAACTACGTTAACAAAGCGAACTTTGAGATGGGGAAATTCTTCTCGAAGAATAGCGGTTGCAGCCAGAGATTCCATAGTGGGAATGTCGCCGCAGCAAGCCATAACCACATCGGGAATGTCTGGTTCTTTGCCGCAATCGTCGTTACTCGCCCACTCCCAGATGCCGATACCTTTAGTACAGTGCTTAATTGCCTCTTCCATATTCAAGTATTGCAAGTGCATTTGCTTGTCGGAAACGATTACGTTAACGTAGTCAGTGCTGCGCAAACAGTGATCGCCTACTGAGAGCAAGCAGTTGGCATCGGGGGGTAGATAGATGCGGGTAACTTCTGCACTCTTGTTCGTCACTAAATCGATAAAGCCAGGATCTTGGTGAGAAAAGCCGTTGTGATCTTGTCTCCAAACTACTGAAGAGAGCATAATGTTCAATGAGGAAACTGAAGCTCTCCAGGGTACCTCGTGCTTGCAAATATCTAACCACTTGGCGTGCTGGTTAAACATGGAGTCCACTACGTGAGCAAAGGCTTCGTAGGTGTGGAAGAAACCGTGTCGCCCAGTCAGCAAATAACCTTCTAGCCAGCCTTGTAGGGTGTGTTCGCTGAGCATTTCCATCACCCTACCGTCGGTAGATAATAAGCTGCCATCTTCATCTTCGGGTAGGATATTTGCCATCCAAGCTTTTTGAGTGACTTCGTAGATATCGCCGAGGCGGTTAGAGGCGGTTTCGTCTGGTCCGAAGACTCGGAAAGTGGTCATGTTTTGCGCCATCACATCTCGCAGTAATTTGCCGAGAATGCGGGTGTTTTCTACCTCAACTTTGCCAGGTTCGGATACCTCAACTGCATACTCGCGGAAGTCTGGCATAGACAACTCTTTACGCACCATACCGCCGTTGGCAATGGGGTTGGCACTCATGCGGCGGTGTCCAGTGGGTGCTAATTCCTTAAGTTCTGGAATCAGGGTACCATTTTCGTCAAATAGTTCCTCTGGCTTGTAGCTGTGCATCCAGTCTTCTAACAATTTGAGGTTTTCGGGTTTTTTGTGTACGTCCGCCATCGGTACTTGGTGCGCCCGCCAGAAACCTTCTACTTTATGTCCGTTGACTTCTTTTGGTCCCGTCCACCCTTTAGGAGTGCGGAGAATAATCATGGGCCAAAGCGGACGCTTAGCAACGCCACTGCTGCGCGCTTCTTCTTGGATAGAGCGAATTTTGTTAATACACTCTTCCATGGTTGCTGCCATCTTTTGGTGCATAATGGCAGGATCGTCTCCTTCTACTACGTAGGGAGTGTAGCCGTAACCGCGGAATAGATTTTCTAATTCTTCTGGGCTGATGCGGGCTAGAATTGTAGGATTAGCAATTTTGTAGCCGTTGAGATGGAGTACGGGTAAAACTGCTCCATCGCGAATGGGGTTGAGGAATTTGTTCGAGTGCCATGCAGTAGCTAATGGCCCTGTCTCTGCTTCGCCGTCGCCAACTACTACCGTCGCAATTAGGTCTGGGTTATCGTAAACCGTTCCGTAGGCGTGAGAGATGCTATAGCCTAGTTCCCCCCCTTCGTGAACGGAACCAGGTGTTTCTGGAGTGACGTGACTGCCGATGTGGCCTGGGAAGGAAAACTGTTTGAAGAATTTTTGCATTCCTTCAGAATCTTCGCTCTTATCGGGATATATTTCTGAATACGTTCCCTCTAAGTACACAGGACCGAGAACTCCTGGCGCTCCGTGTCCTGGTCCGGCTAAGAAAATGGCATTGAGATCGTATTTTTTTATAAGTCGATTTAGGTGTATGTAGGTGAAGCTCAATCCTGGACTGGCTCCCCAGTGACCTAGCAGGCGTTTCTTAACCTGCTCTGCTTTGAGAGGTTCTTTAAGGAGTGGGTTGTCTTTGAGATAGATCATACCTACGGCTAAGTAGTTGCAAGCGCGCCAGTAAGCATGAATTTTACGCAGTTCTTCTTCAGAAAGCGGTTCTTCTGTTGTTTTTTTGGCAGCTGGTGCTTTAACCATAATAAATTTTCACCTTATTTAATTTGTTTTTTTGAAATAGTTGGCTAATGTTGCTACTAAAACTGAGTCGATCGAGCGTTTCTCTATTAGAATTTTTACAGAATTCTTTGATTTTGTTAATTTTTTTACTATTTATTTATTATTAGCCTTAATCGGAAGATAGTATCTTTGTTATAAGTAATATTAGGTATAGATATAAAATTATATAATACTCTTGTAAAAATAAACTATTTAAAAATGTGTCTTCTGGTTTTCTAGCCTAGTTTTTAACAGTTACCAGTGACCAGTTATCAGTTATCAGTTATATGTTATCTACGGGAGCAAAAGTCCTCTATCTCTATAGGTAGGATGTCTATCTCCTGGTTTAAATCCATGAGAGAGACCTGATAACTGATAACTGATTTAAGACGAAATGGGTTTGGGGGAAGTCTAAATCCTCCTCTAAACAATTTCCTATTCCCTATTCCCTGTTCCCTATTCCCTATTCCCCTTAATTAAATCCATCACTCTAGCTTTTCAGATATTTTTGTTTAGGAATTTAAGAAATCAGCATCTAATTCTGGAAGAGAAGGATTAATATTGATTCCTGTTGCTAATTCAAAACCTGCGGTTATAGTTAATCGCGGTAAAATTTGACAATACCAATGTACTTGAGGTTCTTCTGCTTTATAACGAGCAGAAGTGTTAATTACGTAGTTGTAATCGGGGTTATTTAACTTATCATATAATCTCATCAAAACATCTTTGAGAAGATGGGCAAAATCAGTTTTTTCTTGTGGAGTAATACTGCCAAAATCTGCTTGATGTTCTTTAGGCATAATCCAAATTTCAAAGGGAAGAGAAGCTGCATAAGGGACAAAAGCCACAAATGTTTCATTTTCTCCTATTATTCTCTGCCCATTTTCTTGCTCGTGACTGAGAATATCGCAATATACGCACTGTCCCCATCGATCGAAATATCGTTGTGCTTCTTCCTCAGTCCAACGTCGATGTTGGGGGACAATACTGGTGGCAATAATTTGAGAATGAGGATGAGTTAAAGAAGCTCCAGCTTTTTCACCATAATTGCGAAAGATAATGGTTAACAGATTAGAACTATCTTCCATCAGAGCTAGATAGCGTTGATGATAAGTTTCAATGAGTACCTCAATTTCTGCTATTGGCATCAGAGCTAAATTTTGCTCGTGATCGGGAGTTTCAATAACTACTTCGTGCTGACCGTAACCAGGCATTGTCAAATAAATTCCCTCTTTTGTTCGTTGCGGCTTCCCTTTGGATACTAAAGCTGGAAACTTATTTTGAATAACTCTGGTTTGCCAAGGGCGATCGTCAACTGAAGGCATTTCTAAAATTATTGTTTCGTTTAAATCGCAGAAAGGGCAATGATTTTTTTTGACCTTTTTGGAGTTCTCTGAAGAACTAATGGCATGAAAATCTTGAGGACGTTTGCGACGACTAGGCGCGTAAATAACCCATTCTCTACTAGCAATATTAAGTCTAATTTGACCGATTTCTGAGTGATTCATAAAACTTACCCATAAATAAAAAATTGACCTCGCAGCGATCGAAACAATTGCTGCGAGGGACGAAACTGGGAACGGATTAGTTCAGCACGGGAAAATCTATACCAATAATTTTTTTATCGCGATCGAAAATCACTATTAGATTGTCGGTAACTTTTTCAAACTCGATGGTTACTAAGACTATATCCATATTTTCCGTTGAAGAACTCTGTCTTACTTCAGTTTTTACTTGTCTTTCAAACGCACCAGTTTGTAATAGTAATTGTTGCCATTTTTGTTGCACTTGTTCGGGAAAAATCTCTTGTTTCAAAAATGGATGTAAATATCCTCTAGCCCTAGCAAAATCTCGTGCAGCTAGAGCATTAACTACTTTCTCAGAAATTTCTTCTATAGTTTCAATTTTGGGAAAATCTAAACCGACAATTTGCCGATCTCGATCGAAAGTTACCAATAGTTGGTCGGTAGTATTTTTAAACTCAACAGATACAAATACCAGATCGCCATTAACTGTTTTGACAACTCGCGATTTTCCTCGTCGTACAAAAGGGCCAGTTTCTGCCAGTAATTCTTCCCAAATTTGTTTTATTTTAGAAGCAGGCCAATTTCTTTTGAGATCGGAATTTAACTCATTTCTTACTCGATCGAATTTTTCTGCCGCTAAAAGATCGACAAAATTTTCTGCTTTCTGTTGAATTTTTTGAGAATTAGCGTCCTTTAACTGAACTATTTCAGTTGAAATCAAAACGGGTTGAGGTTGTTTAGTGTAAGCAAGCGATCGAACTGCTGATAAACTTACAGTAAATAACATTAAAGAATAAAGCCATACTTTACCATAATTTCGCCAACAAAGTGGAGACAAGTTTGCACTCTTCATTCAATCCTCCGTTTTCACCGCTTCAAGTATCTAATCTCTAATTTTTACCATTAGTAACGCACAAAAGTGAGCCTCAACCCTATATGTTTCATCTTCAAAGGGTGAAGCTGCGTTTCTTTGGCATCAATTCTCTGGTAAACATTAAGAATCATCCACAATACTATGCCAACATTTTCCTTCCTTATATTGGGACTTCACCAAAATTTAAGCCAAAATCTTGCCCCAATTTGCTTGGTAATATAAATTGTTAAAATTAGCCAGATAAATAAGGCTTAAATAATATTAATTATTCAGCATAAATATTTACTTACTTTCTTGATTATCTCGCTTATCTAGCTTAATTTATAAAAATAATTTGCGATCGTGAATTTATTCTAAAATTATGAGACACTTTTGTATTTTACAACTTATTTTCTACTAGACGATCGAGATTGGGATTTAGTGCTTGTGTTGGAAACGAACAAATAACACCCTACACCTTTCCCAATAAATCTCCTCGCTTTTTCCTTTTTCGATTCTCAATTATTTGATAGTTGCTGAAAATTACAAAAATTCCCATGCAAAGACCAAAAAAGAAGTCTTTTCGAGAATTGTTTAATATTTCTCGTTTAGCAATTCAACATTCCTGGCTAGTCATCTGTTTTTGGCTTGCCGTGACTGTAGCAGGATTATTTGCCTTTAGCTCTCTGAAATACGCTTTGTTTCCAGATGTTACCTTTCCCGTAGTAATAGTCCGTGGGGAAGCACCTCTAGAGACCACTTTATCTACAGAATCTCAACTGACGAAACCCCTAGAGAAATCCCTTGAATCTCTAAAATCAGAAGGACTCGATATTCTATCTCATACCTACCCAGGACAAGCAGCAGTAAGTATTATCTTCGACGGAAGCAGTACTCTCAAGGCTTCAACGGAAAAAGTTACAACTCTAGTTAAGCAAGCTGTCCTGCCCCCAGAAGCTGAGTTAGAGGTAATTCCTTTTAACTTAAATGAGTCAGGAACTATTAGTTACGCCCTCAAGAGCAAGACTAAAACCCTCACTCAGCTAAAGGAAATTGCCAAAGAAGAAATTATCCCCTCTCTATCTCAAGTTCCAGGATTGCTCAGAATTAATCTGTTAGGAAATTCTGTTGTCAACCAAAAAGAAAATCCCTCTTTGCCAACTAATACTATACCCAGTCTGGTTCGAGTCAATGGGGAAAATGCTATTGGGATTGGAGTAGTCAAAAAGGGAGATGCTAATACTCTCGAAGTGGTCAATAGGGTTGAGAAAGAGATTCAAAAGCTCGAACCTAAGTTAAAAGAAGTGCAACTGGTTTTAGCGGTAAATCAAGCTGATTTTATTGGCGAAGCTACCCAAGCGACTATTGACGCTCTAATTATGGCCATGGTTTTAGCCATTTTAGTTATTGTTCTCTTTTTGAGGAATTTGCGAGCCAGCCTGATTGCAGCATTGGCAATTCCTATTTCTTTACTTGGAACCTGTATTGTCATGGCTGTGGCAGGGTTAAATTTAGAAACTATTACCTTGCTGGGTTTAGCCTTAGTTATTGGCATTATTATCGACGATTCTATAGTTGATGTAGAAAATATTTCTCGCCACATTGAAAGAGGAATGACTCCGCGAAAAGCAGCTATTTTGGGTACTGATGAAATTGGACTGACGGTTGTTGCTTCTACGTGTACCATTGCTGCAGTATTTTTACCAGTGGCTTTTATGGGAGGAGATCTGGGCAAGTTTTTTAAACCCTTTGGTTTGACAGTTTCCGCAGCTGTTATCATTTCTTTACTAGTTGCCCGAACTTTATGCCCCGTACTAGCTGTTTATTGGCTCAAACCTCGCAAGAGAAACAACGGAACACAAGAGCCTGCAGTTACTGAAACTGTTTATACTCCTACTAACCCCGATCGCTTAAATATTTTGACCCGAAAGTACCGCAATTTGCTGCAGTGGTCTTTAAACCATCGGAAATTTGTTGTAATTGTAACTTTGTCAACCTTTATAGCTGGAATTGCCCTCATTCCCGCGATTCCCAAAGGATTTATTCCCCAGCTAAATAGGAACGAATTCCTCGTTCACTATGAAACTGCTCTTCCCAACTTGCCGGCAAAAGTAGCGCCAAAATCTCAGTCCGAGCCCTCCCAAACTAAAACCAACAGTTCCTTTAATTGGATTAGTGATTTAGTTGCATCTCCTGAAAGGTTCTTGCTTCACAGAACTATCTGGACTGGGGAAAAACTAGAAAAAGCAGTTCTGAAATTGCCAGAGATCGAATCTGTATTTACTGTAGCAGGTTTATCTGGCATACCCAATCAAGGATTACTATACGTAAAATTAAACAGCGATCGACAATTAAATCTCGTCGAAGTACAACAGAAAGTTCGCGATTCTTTGCCCGATCTGCGTACATTAAGTAGAATTAGCATCGAAGATATCCCTTTTGTCGATAGCGGACAAGGAGGACAACCTCTCCAAGTAACTTTACTAGGAGACGATCTCAAAGTTCTCGATCGCACCGCCAGAAAACTCGAAACCGAGATGAAAAAAATACCTGGATTGGTGGATGTTAACGTTAGTGGACTTTCTATTCAAGCAGATGCACCCCTCCTGATTGAGCGAAAAAATGGCCGACGAACTATTACAGTTAGTGCTAATCTCAACGGAGGTCTAGTTCTCGGAGATGCAACTGAGAAAGTAGTTGCAATAGCCGAGCCCATTTTACCTCCAGAGGTAAAAATGCAGTTGGGAGGATTTTCAGCTAAGGCTGGGGAAGTTATGGGAGATTTTGCCGTAACTTTAGCCCTGTCGGTAACTTCGATGCTAGTAGTGCTGTTGTTACTGTTTGGCAGATTGTTAGAACCGATCGTAGTCGGTTTGTGTTTGCCTCTATCGATCGTCGGAGCGCTCCTGGGGCTACTAATTACCCAAAATGAATTCAGTATGATTTCCTTGATTGGAATCATTTTCTTGCTGGGTTTGCTAGACAAAAATGTCCTTTTGCTGATCGATTATGCCAGACAGCTTCGTCGTGGGGGAATGAATCGTACCGAAGCCCTTCTAGAAACAGGAGTAGTAAGGATGCGACCGATCCTAATGACTACTGCCTCCACGATCGTCGGTATGTTGCCCCTGGCTCTAGGATGGGGTGCAGGAGCAGATTTACGCCAGCCCATGGCAATAGCAATTATTGGGGGCTTGTTTACCTTTTCTATATTGAGTTTGATTGTGGTGCCAGTGGTGTACACTCTCTTAGAAGATTTCTGGTCTAAGATCTTCAAGAATGCCCAATTTACAAAATCCCAAACAGAGGAACGGGAAAAAGTTGGTCTTTCTTAAATCAGTTATCAGTTATCAGTTATCACTGTGTGCGATTGATTACTGTTAAACCTAGAGACAAAGGATGAAGGATGAAAGTAGAAAGATGGGTATTCATCCTTTATCCTCGCTCCTTTAAGCCTAAGTCTTAAATTATATTGCGAATAAAAACGATTTAGTTATATATTTGATAGGTTTTATGAGGATTTGGTAAGTCACAACATTCATGCAAAAAAAATTGAATATAGGTCTAATATTAGGGGCGATCGTCCTGCCTGGATTAGTCCTATTTGAAGATAGTCCTGTGCAAGCTCAACGACGATCGTCAGATAGTCGTTATTGTCATCATCTAGCTAGTGATTATGCCGATCGCAACTCTTCTCTTAGCGGTGCTGCTCAAGGTGCTGCTGAAGGTGCAATTGTTGGAGGCATCATTGGAGGAATCGTCGGCGACGATGTATTAGGAGGAGCAGCAGTCGGTGCAGGTTTGGGAGCGATTGACGGTAGTTATCGCCGCAGGGGATCCTGGGATCGGGCTTACAGATACAGATACAATCGGTGTATGCGCGACAGCCGCTATCGCTATTAATAAATAAGTTCTCACATTTTAAGTTTTTGAGAAATTTTGGCAAAAATTATAAGAGGAGCGAACGTGAAAAAATTAAGTTGGCTATTTGTATTTGGGATAATTGCTTTTGGTAGCCTTGGTAAACCAGTTCGATCGCAATTTTTAGCACAGGGAAATAACGGCGATTTGGTTAATTTGCAAAAGCTGACTTGTAGGGAACTCCTCAGAAGCGACGGTGAAGATCGATCGAGTATCTTGCTCTTCCTACACGGCTACATGAGTGGCAAAGCAGGTGAAACAATAATCAATGCTCCAGCACTAGCTGAGTTAACAGATAAAGTGATAGATGGTTGCATCGACAATCCTAACCAAATATTGCTGAAGGTTTTTGAAGCCAATCGTTAACAGTTATCAGTTACCAGTTACCAGTTATCAGTTGTGAGTGGGATAAAAAGTCCCCCTTTTGTTAAGCTGCGATCGCACCCAGGACTCCAATCGTTTTTTTAAAGTTGCGATAGGTTCAATATTTAATAGGATTGCTATATGAGTAAAGAAAAATCATTAAAAAATCACTAGCACATAAACTGCTAATGCCAAGTCTAAAACACAAAACCAAAATTGTTGCTACTATTGGCCCTGCTAGTAGTTCCCCAGAAGTTCTCAAGCAAATGATTCGAGCGGGGATGGGTGTGGCGCGCTTGAATTTTTCCCACGGTAGTTACGAAGATCACGCGCGCGTGGTTTCCACGATCCGTTCTGTCTCTGAAGAATTAGATACTCCCATAACTATACTGCAAGACCTTCAGGGGCCTAAAATTCGGGTAGGACAGTTACCTAACGGTTCGCTCTCCCTTGAAAACGATCGATTTATTACTCTAGTACCAATTTCCGAGTCTGAAAATCAACCAGACGCTGTAGGGATAGACTATCCCTACCTCGCCGAAGAAGCTCAACCAGGAATGCAAGTTCTACTCGATGACGGATTATTGGAATTAAAGGTAGAGGAAGTTGCAGATAAGACAGTAAAATGTAAAGTCGTTCAGGGAGGCTTATTAAAAAGTCGCAAAGGGGTTAATTTACCTAGTTTAGACGTGCGCCTTCCTTCAATGACAGAAAAGGACAAGCAGGATCTAGACTTTGGCTTATCTCAAAAAGTAGATATAGTCTCTTTA
>JASJDA010000243.1 GCA_030065755.1 Prochloraceae cyanobacterium
CTTCGTAATTAACTTATCGCTATAGAGGGGTTCCCTGTAAAAATAGATTCATCTTTCGGCAAAGAGTCACGCGTTTATAAAGGGACTAAGGAATGGTCGAAACTTTTGACTATTCCCTACCTCGCAGCAATTGATACTTTTGCAAGAGGTCTATTGTAGATTAAAGTTTCTCATATCCCTTATCTCAAAGATAGGGGATTTGGACTTTGACAATTGATATTAAGATTGCTATATGTAACTATCAACAAAAATGAGATATAAAGGGATAACAATTAAACAATTTTTTAGTAACATCAAAGCAAATTCAAACTCCAAACTTTGGTGGGGTTCGATCGCAGGAGGTTAAAAGATGCGATCGGTAATCTCCCAAATAGCAACCAGCATTGAATCTTCAAGCTACTTGAGGTTGCAATATTTGTCCTAACTGGTCAATTCCTTTTTGTAGGTGTCGGGTTACTGTCATGGGACTAATACCAATACGTTTTGCTGCTTCCTTACGGGGTAGATCGCGCAAAAAGACAAACTCAATTGCTGTTTTAGTTTTGTCCTCTAGCTGATTCATTGCTCCCTGAAGCTGTAAGCGATCTTCTTGTAATTTTTGCTGTGCTTGAGCGCTAGGATCGGCGAGGGTGTCTCCAATAGTGATAGAACAATCGAGAGCTTGATTGACTGTCGCATCTAAACTTAACATCATGCGATTTTGAACCGCTAATTGACATTCATTCCAATCTTTGAGAGATACGCCTAGTTGCTGAGAAATCTCAATATCTTTTGGTAATCTTCCTAGAGTTGCTGTCAACTGTTTGCGCAGCTTTTTCCCTTTAGTATAAAGTTCCTGCAAGCGGCGAGGAATCTTCATGGCACTGCCTTTATCCCTTAGATAGTGCAGCATCTCGCCGCGAATGTAAGGGATAGCAAAAGAACTGAAAGCACGACCTTGCTCTGGCTCAAAACGTTCAATAGCTCTAATCAAACCTATATAGCCGAGTTGTTCGAGATCTTCGTAGGGTTCAGCGCACTGTTTGCTAATTCTATGAGCTGCTTGACGTACTAGTCCAGTGTTTAATTGTACGAGCTTATTGCGTAGTTCTAAAGAACGATTGCGAGAATAAGCAACAAGCAGCTCCATACCCCGATAATTAATAGATAAATTATTCATACGTCTTACAACTCTCAGCCCTGAGTCCCAAAATTAAGTTAGTCTAAAGATTATTTTCGGTATCATCAAACTGATATACAATCGTCTATTTACTGATCTCTGAAAAGTCACGTTTTTTTGCCTAAGTGTAAACACGCAAACAAGATCCTGACGAAAATCGCTAGAGACTAGGAATAGAGAGGGACACGATCGAAATTACTTATGTCTCAGTATTAATTTTGTAATTATTGGTAATTCCCCTAAAAGTCGTAGGTTTTAGTAACAATAGAACTAAGAAACAGTTTTTTACATACACAGATCGTTCAACTTTCAGAAAAAGTCAAATGAGTAACACGAGTAACTTCCGCAAAGCAATGTCTGAAGCTAGAGGTCAAGCTCTAGTTGGACCTAACGTAATTTCTAATGCCCTTCCCTACCTCGGTGGCGGACTCATTTTGACCGCAGTAGGAACATATGGCGGTTTGGGAGTAATTCAAAACAATCCTGGGATATTCTTCCCTACGTTTATTGCCGCTATAATAGCCCAGCTAGTTCTTTTCTTTGTAGCCCAAAATATTGCAGCAAATGGCAATAACAGCACGGCTTTACCCCTGCTTGCTGTCTACAGTCTGCTGACAGGTTATACTCTCAGCGGTCTGGTCCACGTCGCTATCGGCACGCAGGGCGTTGGTATACAAGGAGTTGCTATTGCAGCCCTAGGCTGTGGTATTACTTTCATATTCGCTCGCAACATCGGCTCCAATCTTTCTGAAGAAGATGGCATGGCGCTGACAAAAACCGTGGGTATAGGAATAATGGCTCTGTTTGCAGTGCTAGTTATTCAACTACTTTTATCCTTTTTTGGAGTGTATTCCCCTAGCTGGCTAGAAGTTGGTATTTCTGGCTTGGGCGTACTTTTGTTTGCTGGTGCTGCTGTAGTAGATTTCTACATTCTACCCCGCACTTACCCAGACGATCTCTACTTACCTGCGGCTCTGTCAATGTATCTAACTTACATCAACTTGTTTATCTTTATACTGCGGCTACTAATTGCCATCAACAGTCGCGACTAAACAAGTAATTGCTATCTAGTATCTAGATAGAAAATTTTGTTTTAGAGAGAGGTTCTAATAGAGCCTCTCTTTTATAATAGTGATGAGAAATCCCCCAAATGAGCGCAAAGCCAATTTAGGGGATAATCAACATCTAAAATAACAGAAGACAGATCGATGAACACTCCTGAACCAACTACTAGTCCTAAGATCGAAGAACCAAAATTTGGCTTTAATGATTATGCAGAAAGACTAAACGGTCGAGCAGCAATGGTTGGTTTTGTCATAACTCTAGCCATAGAAATTTTTACTGGTCAAGGTCTATTATCCTGGCTGGGCTTGCAATAAATTTCTCGCGCCTACTTTTAGCAGAATCAACCTTCGATCGGGTAGTTCGAGCAAATATTATCCCCAAGTCGTGTCGAGCAAAAAAAGAAAAATTGTAGTTGAACAAAATGTTGAGCGCAGTCCCCACCATGTTTCTTCGATTTAGATGGGGTTAGCGAAACCCAATGTGTTATGATAAAAAGTTAGGTACGGCAAAAGATAATTTTCTGGAGGCAGGACCTACTTGTCAAAGCAATTACAATTTTTAATTTGCTTTTTACTGAAGTTCTTGTAGACAAAGGTTTCTACGGACGCTAGTGTACTCGGTAAAGTCATTAATGTAAGCTTAGTTGAGGTGCGTTAGAGACTCAACAAACTTGTCAGAGGATAAGATAACCTGGAATTAGATTCTGTATAAATAAAGAATTAGAGCAACGCGATGACTCCTTTATGGCCTCGATTTTTAAAATCAACTTATCGTAAAGAACCAATTTCCGGTTTCATACTGACAATTGGAGCGGTAGATGCAGTAATAGGCAGTGTCGGTCAAAGCTGGAGTTTATTATCTTTTGGATTGCTAATGCTTCTAACGGCAGCTATATGGCGTTGGTGGCAAATGCAAAAAGAAAAAGCCATCTTCGTAGAAGAATTATCCAGAGAATTCTTACCTCCTAGTCCTCCCTCTAAATCTCCTCTGCCAAAACTTAAGAGTAGCAAGCACCACCATCAATGAGCAGTTACCGATTCCAGAAAAGCTAAGTCGCACGATTTGCCCCAATATCCACTCAGATGGTAAATAAAGTTGGGTGAGACAAATGGTACGAACAGATGAGATTAAATAGTCTTTTTGGCGGCAAATACTGTAGAGGAATATCCTTAGTAGTATTAATAACTCTGACAGCATTATGTGGCGCGCAGATAAGAGCGATCGGTCAAGTAAATACCGAATCAGAGCGATCGGCCTCAGAGATAGAGCCACTAACTACTAGCGATCGCTGGAAATCTGCCCGTTTGCTTCATACCTTAAAAGGTCATCGAGCAACAGTTCACGCAGTTGTATTTAGTCCGGACAGTAAAATTATTGCTAGTGGAAGCGGTAATAACGAAGCCAGAATCAAATTCTGGGATGTAGAAAAGCGTAGAGAATTAATTTGGCAGGACTTTAGAGCGCAAAGAGTATCAGTGCTGACTATGGCTAGCAACCCCCAACAAGAAGTGTTAATCAGTAGTGGGGAAGATAACAGCATTAATTTATGGAACTGGAAAACTAGAGAAAGCCAGAGAATTTTTGTAGATAATTTCAGCAGTATTCTTTCTTTAAAAATTAGCCCAGATAGGGGAGTACTGGTCGGCGGAGGTTTAGACGGCATTAGAGTCTGGGATGCGCGTTTCGATCGTCCCATTTATACTTTAGCAGGGATAGGCAATCCTACTCATGCTTTGGCAATTAGTCCTAATGGTCATATTCTGGCAAGTGGGGATAATCTGGGAAGGGTGAGATTTTGGGATTTGAGAGAGGGAAAATTAATATCTGAATTCTTCCCTCACCAAGAAACTATTTCGGGGCTGATTTTTACTCCAGATGGAAATTCCCTGATTACCAGCAGTCACGATCGCACGATTAAAGCGTGGGACTTGACTACCGAACAACTTTCTTACACTCTCATCGGACATACAGAAAAGATCCGAGCGATCGCTATTACTCGGGATGGAACAACTCTCGCAAGTGCTAGTAACGACGGGATTCGCGTTTGGGAAGTGAAGAGCGGTAAGTTGCTCAATAGGTTTTTGGGACATGAGGACTGGGTAGCATCTCTGGCATTTAGCCCCAACGGACGCTTACTGGCTAGTGGAGGCTTCGATACTAATATCTTGGTCTGGGGGACTTTTATCCCAGGAGAAACAAGAATAGAGTATTAGTTCCCATGAGGTTGGGTTTGCAGTTAAACTCAACCTCTTGCTTGTTTACTCAGATTTCCAATTCGCCCAATCGTGAGGTTTAAGAAATGTTTCGTAAAGCTCTGCTTCTGGGGTATTCGGTTCTGGTTGGTAGCAATATTCCCAACGTACTAGGGGCGGTAAGGACATTAGAATTGATTCGGTACGTCCGTTAGTTTGCAAGCCAAAAATTGTCCCTCGATCGTAGACTAAATTGAATTCAACGTATCTTCCCCTACGATATAACTGGAAATTGCGCTCGCGATCGCCATATTCTATATTTCGCCTTCTTTCCACAATTGGCACGTAAGCGGGTAAAAAAGCGTTACCGCAGTCAACTGCCAAATTAAATAAATTCTCCCAACTTCTAGGCTCTAACTCGCCAATTTCCTTGCTGTATTTTGCCGCTATCCCTTCTGGTTTAGCCCCTCGATATAATTCTCCTCGACCGTCTTGATAGTCGAAAAATATTCCCCCTATACCTCGCATTTCCTGGCGATGTTTCAGGTAAAAGTATTCGTCGCACCAGGGTTTAAACACTCGATAATATTCTGGGTGGTTGCGATCGCACGCTTGCTTTAAAGTTTTGTGAAAGTGAGCCGCATCTTCTGCAAAGGGGTAATAAGGAGTTAAGTCCGCACCACCGCCAAACCACCATACTGGCCCTGCTTCAAAATAGCGATAATTGAGGTGAACTGTGGGAATGTAGGGACTTCTTGGGTGCAGTACCATTGAAGTCCCCGTAGCATAAAAACCGTGACCTTCTGCTTCTGGGCGTTGTTTTAGAATTGAAGGAGGTAGCTGTTTGCCCCAAACTTCCGAGAAACCCACTCCCCCCTGTTCTAAAACTTCCCCTTGGGACAGTACTCGCGATCGACCCCCTCCACCTTCTTCTCTTTCCCAAGAATCTTCTCTAAATTTTCCCTTCCCGTCTAATTCTTCTAGCTTGCTGCAAATTTCATCTTGCAGTCCCCTCATAAATTCCCTGACCCTGGTTTTGGCATCAGCAGGAGGTGTTGAATTACTAGAACTTTCAGTTATACCTTTTGTTACATTTGTCATAATATTTTTATTTTTCTACCCTGAGAGCAAAAAATACAATAAAGTTTTATTCTACGCAATTTTAGACTATCTAGAACCAGTTTTTACGATCGTTTTCTTTTGCGCTTACACAGTCTTTTTATTTGTTCTAGCTCAATTTTATTGACTATAAATTATAATGCCCTGAGAACAAGTATGCTCTTTTTTGGGGTATATTATAATTAATAAAAGAAGATTGTCTAATGAATTTTTTTTACTTTTTTTAATCTTTTGTTAAATTAAACTTTAACAATTATTGATATAAACAATATCCTAATATCTTGTTATTTTTAGAGAATTTGAAAATTGCCCGATCGTCATAGCGGGGAGGCAAAATATGAATATAAATTTTTCTTTCAAATTAATTCCAGGTCAAGGAAAACTGTTTTGCCAGTTTTCGCTGTTTAAAATGTACCGCGCCGTGAGTAGTGCGCCAGTAGATGTTCTTTGGCAAAAATTGATCGATCTAGCTGATGTATCGTGGCATCCTTTATTTTCTCAGACGAATGCTCCTCTAGGATTAATTGCTAAACCAGGACTAATCTATAAGGTAGTTACTCGCTTAGTCCCGATTCCTATCAGAATTTTTGTAGAAAAAGTCAGGCCGAAAAAATCCCTGAGCTTCAGAATTATAGCTATTCCTGGAATTGAGCAAAGAATAAACTATCAAGTAGAATCCACTCTGTGCGGTACTTATATCTCATATTCGATTACTCTAAAGGGTTGGTTGTCCCCTTTGTTGTGGTGGTTGATTAAACCATATTCGGCGCGAGTAGCTTCTGAATTAGCTAGTGCGGCTGAACGATCTTGAAAGGGAGAGGGGGAGAGAGGGAGAGGGGGAGAGGGGGAGAAAGGGAGAGAGGGGGGAAAGATATGCAGGCATAATGGGGGGAATTTGGTATGACCACAAAACTATTCAACTTTAAAGCGATCGACACTTTCTTGCAACCTTTCAGCCACAGCGAGCATTTCTGCAAAAGATTGAGAAACACAAGTAGCAGAAGCAGAATTTTGCTGAGAAATTGTCGCTACCTCTACCATGGTTTGGCTCACAGCTGCCTCCTCTTTATATTGCATGGCTGCTGATTCTGCTATTGCTTCTACCAACTCCTTAATTTTGCTACTAGCATCGGCTATTTTCTCCAAACAAGAATGGGTTTCATCCACCAAAACAGTTCCTGCGACCACCTGGGAAGTACCGGCTTCCATCGCCACTACTACCTCATTGGTTTCGATTTGGATATTGGCGACAATTTCCTCAATTTCTGCGGTAGCTTCTGCCGATCGCTGTGCCAAACCTCTTACCTCTTCGGCGACCACAGCAAAACCTCTACCCACTTCTCCCGCATGAGCTGCTTCTATTGAAGCATTTAATGCCAATAAATGAGTTTGCTCGGTAAAATTATTAATCAGATTGACTACTGTAGAAATTTTTTGGGAAGATTCTCCTAGACGCTTGAGCTTCTTAGCAGTTTGAGCAACGGTTTCTCGAATCCCTACCATGCCTTTTACGGTGCGCTCGACGGCATTTTCTCCTTCTGTCACTATAAATGAAGCCTGTTGAGCTGCTGCGGATGCTTCTTTGGCGTTAGCGGCTACCTTACTAATAGAATCAGTCATTGCTTGAATTCGCGTGAGAGCCGCTTCAATATCCTGAGTCTGCTGTTGTGCGCCTTCTGAGAGCGATCGCACGGAGGTTTGATTGTTTTTGGTGCTAGCTGCTACTTGATGAGATGCCGCTTTTACCTGAACTACAATTTTACGCAAGCTTTCCACTGTGGCATTGTAGAAGTCTGCCACGGTGCCAATTTCATCAGAGGTTACTTTAGCACTTACGGTCAGGTTTCCTTGCGAGATGGGATCTATTTCTTCAAGCAACCTTAAGGCGCGATTTTGTATTTGTTCTTTGGCTGCTTTTTGTTGTTGAAGAAGATTAGCTCTTTCTAGAGCCAGTCCTGCTTGGGTTGCTACTTGAGTAACTAGATCGATATCCACAGTTTCCCAGTGGCGCGATTTCTGCTGAGAAACAATTAAGAAACTTTCAACAGAAGAACCTACCAAAATAGGAGTAACTAAATAGGCTTGGATTCCCAACTGCTTTAATTCTTTTCTGGTTGCTGGAGTAATGTCAGCGCGATCGACAGATGCGATCGCGCTGACATTATCTAGAGCTAAATTCTCCAATTCTCCATAGAAGTTAGGAGGGAAATTTTCTAGCACAGAAGGCCAATTAGAGTCTACTATTTCAGCTAGGACTATTTCTTGTTGTTTACTAGAGCTATTTAATACCACAGCTCTATCGGCTCCCAAGACTTGGCTAAGCTGACGCAAGGCTATATCGTAAATCTCTTGTGCGTTTGAAGAACTAGCAATTTTAAGGCTAATATCTTTAAGGGTTTCAGAGCGTAAAAGCTGGTGTTGACTTTGCTCTAGGAGTGAAATTCGATCGAGAGTGATTCCTAAATGTGCCGCCAACTGCTTCATAAAGTCGATCTCTCTAGTCTGCCATTGGTAAGTATTGTTACAGTGATGGGCAATTAGCAGACCGTAAAGTTTTTTCTGCTGGAGAATTGGCACCACTAGATGAGCCTTAATCCGCAGCCGATCGAAGTGCAAACCAGCATTACTCAGGTCTGTTGCAGATATTTCTCCTTTTTTAAGGCATTCTTGCAGTAATTGCTGGGAAATCAAGGGTTCTGTTATGTTTTGTTCGAGGAGGCTGGGAAATTCCCACCCTAAGGATTCGTGGGTGATATATCCCCTCGTATCATCTGTGATGCGATAGATAAGTGTTCGATCTGCTTGAAGAATTTCTCTAGCTTCCGAGAGTGCAAACTCAAATAAATCCTCTAATTGGGAGCGATCGGAGACAGGAGTAGCGGTAATCTCTGCTAAAAAGCTCGATAAAGATGCCGATATTTGTCTTTCTCGTAATAGGGTTTGTAGCTTACCAGTCATTTTGTTGATATTGCCACAAAGCATGGCAATTTCGTCTGTTCCTGGTACTGAAAGGCGCGTATCTAATTCTCCTTGGCCGATTTTTTCTACCGCCCCTGCTGCACTCACAATCCGACGGGCGGCTCGGTTAGCAAGTATAGCAGCGATCGTCCCAACCATTACAGCAGCAGCAGCAGTTCCTAAAAACAGTGTCGTTCGCAATTCATTCAGGGATGCAAAAGCTTCCTCTGTGGGGCGAGAAATAGCCAAACCCCAACCTGGAGAGAGTATGCCTTGTAGTTTTTCTATGGGAATGTAGCTGACTAGAACTTTGTGTCGATCGTCTTCGCTAGCATCATAGGTTTTCTCAGTTGCTATTAGCTGGGGAATGGTTTTAGAGGTTACCTTGCTTATTGTTTGTGCTTCTTTTAAAACTTTTGCCTGTAAATCAGACAAGTCCACTAAATCAACTCCAGCCAAATGACCTATATACTGTTGTTCGTCTGCCCAAATAATTTGTCCTTTAGAACCGATCAGTTTGTATTCCCAGCCTGCTGCTTTGATATTCTCGAATGTAGAGTTTAAATGCTTTAATGGCATTCGAGTGCGAATAACTCCTAAAAGTTTGCCCGTACCCTTCTCTTTAATTGGTGCGGCTATTTCTAGGCTGCTTTCCTCCGACGAAGCTGCTATTTCTCCGTCATTTATAGCGGGAGACCCAGTGGCGATCGCTCTTTGAAAATATTCTCTATCCGAGTAATTGTCGTTTTCTTTAAAAGGTGTAGAAGATTCGGACTGAAATAAAAGATTTCCTTGGGGGTCAAAAACGACGATACTATCGTATTTTTCATCACTAACCTGAATATAATCGTTTAGTAGAGCTATCTTCTGTTCCATCGTGGCGATTGTTCTCAGTTTCGGATCTGCTAACAATGGCGAGGAAGCAATCATTTTGGTATCGTGCAAGATTCCCTTAGTATACAAGGCAACTTCGTGGGCTATATCGGCGGTGCGTCCTTCTTGCTCGGCAATAATTTTTCTACTAATCGAGTCGGCAGTTATCTTATAGGCGATACCTCCTACTGATGCCACTGGAATTACGCCCAAAGCGATCGCTATTGCTGTTGCTTTAACTCTCAGACTCAGCTTTGACCACAGACCTTGGCTTTGAGTGTCTTTGGTTTTTGAATTTGACTCCGAGCCAACTTGTTTTTGAAACGGAGATAGAAGATAGTCTAGAGGGTTGGGCTGGTTGGGCTGAAAAGGAGTCTGGGTCATTTAATAAGCTCGATCGGTTCTATATTCCTAAAATTCCCCCTATTTTCAGCTTAAATAGCATTTTTTATGTTATTTTTCCGTAAAGTTACGGGTTTTTTAACCATAAAGTCTTTATTTTATTTGCGGAGCTTTCAATATAAACACTTAATTGCTGTTGTTCTTGTAACAAATAACAAAGAACAAATAACAAACAGAGCCGATCGCGTTCTCGATGACCAAAAAAATGGGTTCAAGCCCCGTCCTTAAATGAGCGGCTTTTTGTTATAATTCTTATGGTTACTGACCCACCTAGTAAGGCAAGTCGATATACCACCGACAACGGTGTGAAACCGAGCCTGAAATAGTAATAGGAAAGCCAAAGAGTCAATAGTCTAAAATCTACACTTGGAGGCAAAAATTAGAGATTTGTTGGATATTTTTCAACGATACATAAGTCGTCAAGGGGCTACCGAAGACTTTAAACGGACGTGGAGCAAGCATAATACTACTAATTTAGCAATTTGTGACGAAACGTCAACCCACCGAGAGACAATAATCTGGTAGGAATCTCCCTACTTCTAGGGCGGAGTGGATGTCAAGTTAACATTTATTAAGAACAAATAGACTTTTCTTTTTTTTACCTTGTGGTTCACCGACCAAAAAAAGGTTATTTAACAGCAGTGGATTTGCTAATTATTGCTAACAAACACTAATTTTCAAGTGAGGTGTATTTTTGTTTGATTTTAATTTAAAATATCTAGAGGGCAGGTGAAAATCCTTGTTTGTAAGTAACCTCTATACTGATAAGTTGCCGCTACGAAAACAAAGCAAATCCCCCAAAAAAACAAGTGCGAATAGCCAAGAACCAAGGCACCACTAGCATTAAGAGCTTAAACGTTTTTGGTTTAAGCATTGGTAGATAGTCCCTGAATAACTTTTGTTATTCTGCATTGTTTAACTTTTGCTATTTGTTAGTAAAAGTGAGCAAAAACCTATCGGTTAAGGCATAATGCTCGATACTAAATCAGTTTTAGAAGCTTTAAGACCCGTACAAGACCCCGAACTGCAAAAAAGTTTGGTGGAATTGAACATGATTCGTAACGTAGAAGTCAATAATTCTAAGGTAAGCTTTACTTTGATGTTGACTACACCTGCTTGTCCTCTCAAAGAATTTATTGTTGAAGACTGTCAGAAAGCTGTTAAGCAGCTACCAGGGGTGGAAGAAGTAGAAGTGAATGTAGACGCAGAAACACCCCAACAAAAATCCCTGCCCGATCGACAAGGCATCAAAGGGGTTAAAAATATTGTCGCTGTTTCCAGTGGTAAAGGCGGGGTCGGCAAAAGCACTGTAGCAGTAAATGTAGCAGTTGCACTAGCCCTTGCTGGCTCAAAAGTCGGTTTGCTGGACGCAGATATTTACGGTCCCAATGCCCCCACTATGCTGGGACTGGCAGAGACAGACATAATAACTCAAGAAGGCTCTAACGGTCAAATTTTAGAACCAGCTTTTAACCACGGCATCAAAATGGTTTCTATGGGCTTTTTGATCGACCCAGATCAACCAGTAATTTGGCGCGGTCCCATGCTAAATGGCATTATCCGTCAATTTCTCTACCAGGTCAATTGGGGAGAATTAGACTATCTCATTGTAGATATGCCACCAGGAACAGGTGACGCACAGTTAACTATGACACAGGCTGTACCAATGGCGGGGGCGGTAATTGTAACTACGCCACAAACAGTATCTTTGATCGATGCTCGTCGCGGTTTAAAAATGTTCGAGCAGTTGAAAGTTAAGGTGCTGGGAATAGTAGAAAATATGAGCTATTTTATTCCCCCAGATATAGACGATCGTACCTACGATTTATTTGGCTCTGGTGGCGGTGAAAAAGCGTCTAAGGAGCTAAATGTTCCTTTGCTTGGTTGTATTCCTCTAGAAATTTCCGTGCGTGAAGGAGGGGATGAGGGCATTCCTATCGTAATAAATAACCCCGAGTCAGCATCGGCAAAAGCACTAACCAAAATAGCCCAGCAAATTGC
>JASJDA010000244.1 GCA_030065755.1 Prochloraceae cyanobacterium
CAGGGAATAGGGAATAGGGAATAGGGAATAGGGAACAGAGGGATTTGAGCTTTTTTTATTAATAAAAACTATTTCTTATCTCTCTAGTTACTTTTGAGAAATGGTATTATCCAAAGAAGTCGCCGATCGCTTGTATCGCACCCTTCCAGATTCTCGCATAGTGATATTTATTACGAACCAAGAAGACGCGATCGCTTCTCAGCATACTAGGAGAAAAAAATGTACAATTTATTCGAGAACGATATGCACGTACAAATCGTTTACTAGCAGAGGAATTAAACTTACCTTTAGAAACATATAAGTATTCTTTATTACCTAATTCCAGCCAAAATGCAGATAAATATAAAAAAACGGAGGTATTGATTACGTGAAAAAGATAATGTTTTATTGTCAGCATACCTTGGGAATTGGTCATCTCGTTCGCAGTATGGAAATTGTTCGCCATCTAGTGAAAGATTTCCAAGTATGCTTTATTGATGGTGGGGAAGTAATTGAGGGATTTAAAATCCCCCCAGGAGTAGAAGTGATTAATCTTCCTCCAATTAAAACCGATACGGAATTTAAACAACTGAATGCGATCGGTAATTCTGAAACTATCGAAGACATTCTAGAAAATCGTAAAAATCAGTTGTTGTCTATATTCGCTCGGTATCGACCCGATATATTAATAATCGAGTTGTTTCCTTTTGGTAGGAAGAAATTTACTCCCGAATTAATTCCTTTAGTAGAAGCAGCAAAATCGACAAAAACCATAGTTGTTAGCAGTCTGCGCGATATTTCTATTACGAAGAAAGATAAAATAGCACACGAAGAGAGAGTTTGCGGGATAATGAATCAATACTTTGACGTATTATTGATTCACAGCGATCGCAAATTAATTGCATTAGAAGAAAGTTTTTCTCGCGTAAGCGATATAAAAAGCCAGGTTTACTACACTGGATATGTAGCGCAACAATCTGAAGTGTCTGCAGAAAAAAGTGCCGTAGCTAAGAAAGAAAAACCCATAATTTTAGTCAGCGTTGGTGGTGGCAGATTCGGACACGATTTACTCGAAAGTGTTATTGAAACTGCCCCAATTCTCAAACAAAATATACCCCATCATATACAGATATTTACAGGACCATTTGTCCCAGAAGAAGTATTTAGCAAACTAAAAAACAAGGCAAAAGCACAAACAAATATAACTATAGACAAATATACTCCTAATCTAATAGAGTATATGGAAAAGGCCGATCTTTCTATTAGTATGTCTGGCTATAATACAACAATGAATATTTTAACAACAGGGGTGAAAGCGATGATGATGGCTTTTACGGGTAATAGCGATCGCGAGCAAACAATGCGGGCTGAAAAGTTAGAAAAACTAGGAAGAATTCAAATGATTCGACCCGAAGATTTAGAACCAGAAAAATTAGCATCTAAAATAATAGAATATCTCGAACGACAACCAAAAAAATTACAGCTAGACTTTAACGGGGCAGAAAAAACTTCTGCTTATTTACTCCAACTACTAGAAAAACAAAAAACAATTGCTTAGATAATAAAAAAAAGATGAAAAAGAAAATTTGTCTCACTACTCTAGAATTTCCTCCCGACGTGGGGGGAGTGGGTGAATCAGCTCATAGAATAGCCCAAATGTTGCTAGATTTTGGCTATGAGGTTCACGTAGCTGTTTTTCGCGGCGTTTTCCGAAAAGAAAAAGCCAAAGCGATCGCTGGAGAATACAAGAGATCGAACCTAACTACAACAGAACAAAATGGTATTGTCGTCCATCGTTTAAAACCAGCAATTCGCTCCTCTGTAGCAGGAGATGGGGACTATCTCGCCGATATTTATCTACAGTTAAAAAACCTGCATCAAAAATATAAATTCGATCTATTTCACGCCTTTTTTATTAACGAAACAGGTTTTATCAGCACCTTATTAGCTAAAGAAAATAACTTACCAGTAATTAACAGCGTGCGGGGTGCAGATTTGCACAAGCACATTTTCAATCCCCAACAACACGGACAAATCACTTGGATTTTAGAAAATTCATCTTGGACTACTTTTGTGAGTAGAGATTTGATGAATAGAGCCAGGGTATTAGTTCCCAATATCGAAGCCAAATCTTCAGCATTTTGGAACTCAGTTAACCCCATTAACTTTGAAGGTTTACCAACTCCAAAATTAGCCGATCGCCTTCAGGGGATAGTAATAGGTTCAGTAGGCAGATTTCGCGATAAAAAAGGACTGGAATATCTTTTCGATGCTTGTTGCGAGTTAAAAAGTGAAATCGACCTGACCCTGCTATTGGTAGGAGATTTTGTTGAGAAAGAGATGGAATATTGGCAAGCAGAAATTGATAATAGTAACCTTGGCGATCGATTAGTCGTCACTGGAACAATTAGCAGAAGCGAAGCTTTGACATATTTGCCTTATATTGACATTTTTGCCATTCCATCCTTAAGTGATGGCTGTCCCAATGCTTTATTAGAAGCCATGCTAGCAGGTAAAGCAATTGTAGGAACCCAAGTAGACGCGATCGGGGAAATTATCGAACCTGAAAAAGATGGTTTGCTAGTAAATCCCAGTTCTAGTCAGGAATTAGCAGCAGCAATGAGAAAATTAAGTTCAAATTCTCAAATGCGCCAATCTTTCGGGGCTGCAGCTCAAAAAAAAGCTTACGAGCAATTAGCCCCCTCAGTAGAAAAACAAAATTGGCATCGAGTCTATCAAGAAGTATTAGGAACGAGTGCAGAATCAATATTAGGGAGTGCTACTTTAGTCTAAGTATACTGCTTCGCAGAAGTCAAAAGTCAAAAAAAGGTTTTGTATGAGAGTAAATTGAAACAACACAAGAGATTGGAATTATTATTCGGCGGTCTTTTATCACAACTATCCATAGCATTAATTTAAGGTGTAGCAGTGAATCGTTCTGCAAAAAAATCTAAACAAAAAAAACCCAGTTTGTGGAGAATTTTGGGGAAATTCTGGCCTCAAATTCGCCAACAAAGATTTTTATTAATAGTTTCATTTTTAGCACTTGTAGCCGAGACAGGACTTCAAGTAATAGAGCCTTGGCCGCTCAAATTCATTTTCGATAACGTTATTTTAACTGGGTTTCACGTTAGTTCCACAGGCATCTCCCTAATTGACAAGTTGAATCCTATGGAACTACTAACCCTCTTGGTGTTTTTGATGGTAGCGATCGTCGGCGTGCGGGGGGCAGCTTCATACTTCAGCACCGTTAGTATGGCAATAGCTACCAGCCGCGTGATGAGTCAAGTGCGCAGCAACCTTTACTCTCATTTACAACGTCTCTCACTTGCCTTTCACCACCAAGCCAAAAATGGCGACACGATCGCCCGCGTTACCTCAGATATCGAGCAATTACAAGAAGTGACTGTCGTTGCTGTCCTGCCCCTACTAACCAGTATCCTAACAATGGTCGGTATGGTGGGGGTAATGTTTTGGATCGATGCAGAACTAGCCCTAATCATTATTGCCGCTTTTCCCATCTTTATTTTTTCTAGCGAGCGCATAACTAAAGGCATTCGCAACGCGGCAAGATCTTCGCGCAAAAGACAAGGTGCGATGGCAGCTACAGCAGCCGAAGCCCTCGGTGCCATCAAGGTAGTACAAGCACTTTCACTTCAAGGAACATTAGAGAGAAATTTTCACCTTGATAACCAAAAAAGCCTTCAAGAAAGCGCCCAAGCGCAAAAACTCAAAGCAGTCTTGCAACGCACCGTAGACATTTTAGTAGCAATAGTAACCGCCTTAATACTTTGGCGAGGAGTACAACTTGTCTTGCAACAAGCGATCAGTCCTGGAGAATTGTTAGTTTTTATGACCTATTTGCGCTTGACATTTAAACCCATGCGTCAAATAGCCAAATATATAGGACAAATAGCCAAAGCGATCGCATCTGGGGAGCGCATCCTTGACTTACTAGAAGTCGTACCTGAAATTAGAGATTTGCGCGGCGCGATCGAAGCACCTAGCTTTGAGGGAGGACTGCGTTTTAATAACGTTACTTTCGCTTACCAGCAAAGCAACATCATATTAAGAAATATTACTTTTGAAGCCAAGCCCAAGCAGCGCGTCGCTCTAGTTGGCGCTTCTGGAGGAGGTAAATCAACTATGGTGAGTCTGCTTTTGCGGCTTTACGATCCCCTAGAAGGTCAAATTCTCATTGACGGGCGCGACCTGCGAGAATACAAAATAGACTCTTTAAGGCAGCAAATTAGTATTGTCTTGCAAGATAGCGTTCTTTTCAGTACCAATATTCGGGAAAACATCGCCTACGGTCGTTTAGGAGCAACCGATCGAGAAATTGAAACAGCAGCTCGTCTTGCCAACGCTCACGACTTTATTATGGCAATGCCTTCAGGCTACGACACCGTTATCGGAGAGAGAGGCTCGACCCTTTCTGGGGGACAAAGGCAAAGAATTGCGATCGCTCGTGCTGTCCTGCGCAAAGCCCCGATCGTGATTCTCGACGAGCCTACCGTGGGTTTAGATAACGAAAACGAAAGAGCTGTGAGCGAAGCCCTAGAAAAGTTGACTGAAAATAGCACTACTTTTTTAATTACTCACGATTTAAGAACAGCGGTTAAAGCCGACCTAATTATTTACATAGAGAAAGGGGAGATCGTCGAAAGAGGTACTCACAGCCAACTCATGAAGGCGGGCGATCGCTATGCCAACCTCTATCGGTTGCAAACTGCTCTTAGCAATAACGATGTCTATAATAAAGACTCTGATGCATTCAAAACTAGAGTCAACAATTAAATAAATAATAATAGCTAGATTAGAAACTTTTTGAAATAGAACCGATATGTATTCTCAACTGAGCGATCGAGCCAAAGCAATGGAGACAAAAAACACCCGCGTAATTCTAGTACGTCACGGTAGAAGTACCTATAACGAACAGGGTAGATACCAAGGTACTATTGACGATTCTATTTTGACTGAAATTGGTCGCCACTCCTGTTATCAAACAGGTATTGCTCTAGGAAAAATTGGTATAGACGCGATTTATACTAGTCCTCTCAAACGTACCCAGCAAACAGCCGATCGAATCCTCAGCGGAATTGGCACAGTGGCAGATTCTTTACCACCTCTGCACTTCAATGACTCTCTCAAAGAAATTGGTATGTTTCATTGGGAAGGTTTAAGTTTCCAATACGTGCGAGAGCAATTTGCCTCTGAATACCGCCTCTGGAAACAGCGTCCTCATCAATTTTCCGTAGAAATTCCCCAAACCGAACATTGTTTAGAAGGAAACTTAGCTGTAAAAACACAAAAGGAATGCTTCCCCGTACTAGATTTGTGGAAAAGAGCTAGACATTTTTGGCAGGAGATTTTGCCTCGTCACCTAGGTCAGACTATTGTCGTCGTCAGTCACAGCGGTACTATCCGCGCCTTAATCAGCACTGCAATTGGTTTAGATCCCGCTCGATACCATTGTCTTCAGCAATCTAATTGCGGCATTAACATTCTCAATTTTCCTCAAGGACAAATTGAACTTGCTCAACTGCAACTATTTAATTACACCAATCACCTAGGGGAAATTCTACCCAAACTCAAAGAAGGTAAGCAAGGTTTGCGTCTTTTGTTAGTTTCAAACAACACTCCCTCTCAACAATTGACTGGCTTAGTCCAATTTCTTCAGCAAGAGTCAATAGAATTTGCTCTCAGTAATGGCTGTGCCAATTCCCACGCCACTGCAGCCAAAATACTCCAAGATCGTCCCAATACCTTGCACCTACAGGTATCGAGAGAAGACTTACCCGAAGCTTGGCACCAAACAATTCACGCTAGCTCTTTGGTTGCCAAATCCGAGCAACTGATTACTGGGTTAGTTGTGGGTTCTCAAGAAATACTCAAAGGGCTTATCGCCGAGGTAGTAGGTAAGAGTAAAGAGCATCTGAATAATTTCAATTTAAGCCTTGAGCGAGGAAAAGCTACCGTTATTCACTATCCCAGTTCCGATCGCTCTCCCATACTCCAAGGCGTTAATATTGGGTCTTCATTGTTTACGGGTAAGTAAGATTGCTATTAAGCAAACTAACCAGAATACTAGGTTTTAAAGGCATAATTGAAAGTATCATCTGCAAAAATGGGATGCTCCGCTTTTCTGCTTTCGATATGACGAACAAGTACGCGGGGCGATCGCTTGTTGCTTATAGAGATAACTCCAACAGTTTACTTGTCTGGAGAAGATCTTTTAGCACCAGACATATTGCAAGTTCCTCTTTCAAAATCTATACAACCGATCGCTTCTTCTGATAAAGCAGTTGTCGGATTAATAGTGCATTTTAATCGGTAATCATTAGTAAAATAATTGCAACGACTGCAGGGAATTTGGTGCAAGCGTTTTAATTGTTTGATTCCTTCTTGAAATGTTTTTTTTGCATTCCACAATAATAAAATTATTAAGCTCCAGGTTACACAAAAACAAAAAATTATTCTCAGTTGCTCGACTATTTCGTTTGACATAATTTTTTCTTAATTGAGAACAATATTCAATAAGCTCTTTGAGAAAATATTACTTCCAACTTATTGAGAATAATTATTATTAGTGTTTTATTTTAAGAAGTAGAAAAAATCTTTAAATCCATTACGATCGGAGGACTCTTATCTTGACAAAAAATATTAAGCGTGATATAGATACAGCGTAATTACTCTAGAAAACCAGGCATAAGAAGGCCGATCGTCATATGATTTACGCATCTTTTAAAGTAACGAATAACGAGTTTTGGATTAATTCAAGGAGTTAATCATAACCAATTAATCATATTTAATCTCAATAAGCAAGAGGCGATCGGCTACTGGGAGATATGTGGAGAGGATCGTCGATCGAGATTTTAAGTTTCTAGTTTTTCAGAAGGCTACCGTCTTCCATGTGAACTATGCGATCGGCAATGTCGAGAATACGATTGTCGTGAGTAACTAATAAAACAGTACAACCTTCATCTTTAGCAAGTCGCTGCATAATTTCGACAACAGTTCGACCAGATTTACTATCGAGAGAAGAAGTAGGTTCGTCAGCCAGTACCAGTTTAGGACGACTGACTAAAGCACGAGCGATCGCCACCCTTTGTTTTTGTCCTCCTGAGAGACTATCCAGATAGTAGTCAGCGCGATCGCCCATTCCCACAGCAGAGAGAATATCGAGCGATCGGCTGCGGCGATCGCGTTTGGGAATATCTTTATGAAGTTTGAGAGACATACTCACATTTTCCCAAACCCTCAAACATTTAAGCAGATTGTGAGACTGAAAAATAAAACCAATTTGATTGCGAATCTGAATTAATTGTTGTTTATTAGCTCGATATAATTCGCGATCGATAATTTTCAGACTACCTTCTTGAACCGATCGCAATGCTCCTATTAATGTTAAAAGAGTAGTTTTTCCACTTCCCGACGGTCCTTCTAAGATAACTATTTCACCAGGATATAGCTGTAAGTTGATATCCGTCAGCACAGTTTTGCGCAATGCTCCTTGACCGAAACTGTGATTGAGATTTTCAATAGAAACAATAGGATTCATTTTGTTGACTGTTGGCTGTTGGCTGTTGGCTATTTGCTGTTTGCTACTCCCACACTCCCCAGACTTCCCACACTTCACCACTCCCCCACTCCCCCACTCCCCCACTCCCCCACTTCTCTAAAAAACGTCAGCCGGATCTGCAGAGCGAAGTTTATTAGTAGCGATCGCTGCGGAAATAGCGCACATGGTCAAAGTTAGCAAGAAAACTTGTAAAACAATGTCAGCTCTCATGACTAAGGGGATCCTGGTAATTGCGACCAGCAAGCTATACATTCCATAGGAAGTAAAAAAACCTGGAATAAACCCTAAAATAGCCAAAATCGCAGCTTCAGTCAGCACGACTCTTAGTAGAGAAACATCAGAGTAACCCATTGCTTTGAGGGTTGCGTATTCTGGTAAGTGGTCGCTCACGTCTGCATAAAGAACCTGATAAACAATTACCACCCCAACAATAAAACCAACAACAGCACCAAAATTGAGGATTTTTCCCTCTGGAAATTGCGCTCGAAAGTTTTGCTCTGCTTCCATTAGTTCCGAGCGAGTTAGTACGGTAACGTCTTTTAGACTACTTTTAAGCCTTTGTTGAACCTGTTCTATATCCGCATCAGGTTCGATAGTAAGGATGCCAACTGAAACATTTTTCAATTTAGATTGTCCTTGAAAAGCAGCATAATTCCAGTCGCTCATAATTACGTGACCTTTATGGAAAAAGGTACTACCCATGCTAAAGAGTCCCACAACAGAAGTGCGACGCTTGTCCATTATTGTTGTCACGTGACCAACTCGATCGTATATTTGGGATACTGGCCCTAGTTGAGATTGAGAAAGGCGATCGAATAATAAACCCCCAGGAATTTTTAGTAAATCTACTTGTTGGTTAACTTCTGGGAGATCGAAAACTGGTTGGACGGGATTAAAGGCTAAGATCCTAACTCTGTTGGGAAAAAAATTGACTTTTTTAGGATCTTTCTTATCTTCTGAAATGGTGGGTTGCTTTAGAATCAATTCTGGATTGACCCAGTTACCCGTACCGATGTAGAGAGGACTAGCAGAAGCAACCCCTTCAACTGCTGCAGCTTTATAGAGAAAGATGCGAGGAAAAGAGCCAAAATCAATGGTTGGAGAATAAGCAGATGTCAAAAATAAGTCCCCTTTAAGGTTTTGCGGGACTAGAGTAATTCCGTCAAACAAAAGCGCTCTCAAACCTAACTGAGTGAAGATAAGAATATTAGAAAAAGCTACCCCTGTCATTGCCACAGCCAGACGAACTTTGTTGTGGGATAATTGCGACCAAGCTAGAGGTTTATTTACTTGTAAGAAACTGCGAAGAGATTTGAGAAAATAAAGTTTCATTTGTTATTATTTCTTTGCTGCGATCGGTTTTCTAGAAAATCTTTTCCATAAAAATGGTGCAAGGACCATCGTTGTATCGCTCAATTTGGTAAAAGCCGAGGTTTTTATAAAAAGCGATCGCTCTTGCTTGCTTCTGTTCGCTCACTACATCTAATCTGACCTTCTTGTAACCTATTTTGTTGGCAAAATCTAAGAGCATTTGAGCCATTTTCATTCCCCATCCTCGACCTCGATAATCTTGTAAAACCCACATCCTCTTTAATTCACAAATACTATCATCTAAACGTCTAATTCCTCCACTACCAACCACTGTTTCATTATCTGTAAGTACTAAAAAAGTACCTTTATTGTCTAAGTAATGCGATCGCATTTTATCGCTTCGCTTGAAGTCAGAAATAGGAAGTCAGAAGGAGGAAGTTTTTTTAGCAATAATTTTTGTTTTTGACTTTCTATTTTTGGACTTCAAATCGGGGTTTAAAACCCCCACTATAATCTTTGATTTAGTGGTCTACAATTAGTGGCGAGTTTCAATCTCCCACTAA
>JASJDA010000245.1 GCA_030065755.1 Prochloraceae cyanobacterium
TATCACTATAACTGTAAGAAGCTAAGAGTAAGCTATCACGGCTAAATTCAATATCGCTTATACCACTAGGATGTGCGTTAGAGATGGTATTCAGCTCATTTCCTGTCGGTAGTTCCCATATTTTGATTTGTTGGTCACTAGAACTGAAAGAAGCTAAGAGTGAGCTATCAGGACTAAATTTAATATCGGGGAAACCATCTCTAACTCTATGTACATTAGAGATGGTATTCAGGTTATTTCCCGTCCCTACTTCCCATATTTTGATTTCGTTATCATTAAGAGAGTAAGACAATAACACCGAACTATCACGGCTAAATTCAATACGGGACATGTATTGACTAGGATGTGGATTGTAGATGGTATTCAGGTTATTTCCTGTCTCTACTTCCCATATTTTGATTTCTTTATCACTAGAACTGAAAGAAGCTAACAGCGAGTTATCTCGGCTAAATTTAATATGGTTTATACCACTAGGATGTGCGTTAGAGATCATAATAAATTCTAGTGGTGGTTTCTCAGGAATAACTAGAAAGGCCTCATCTCCGTTGTCAAAAGTAAACCATTCTGGCTGATTTTTGATTGCTTGAGTATAGGCTTGAGATGAAGATATATTTTTTATTAATGATCTTAAACTTTTTGGAGTAAGAGCTACATTCCAAATTTCGACTTCAGCAATTTGACCTTTAAAATATTGCTGACTATGGGTTCTACCGATAGTGAAGTTATCATTCCGAGTAACGTTAGGTCCAAATGTTCCCCTACTACTTTTTTCTTCACCATCCAAGAAAATTTTTTGAGTTGTACCATCAAATGTAGCAGCGACATGATGCCAAGAACCATCTGTTAAACTTCCCACATTTGCAGGGAGATCGTTTGTCGACCAATAGTTATAAATTCCATTATCGGACAGTCTCAAAGCATTAACTTCATTTTGTGTGTCATAATTTCCCCAACCAACGATTCCTTTATCGTTTCCCATCTCAAAAGGTTTAATCCAAGCAGCAATGGTATAACTTTTATTACCTAAAGGGGAATTAGAATTATTAAATGAGATGTAATCATCCTCCCCGTCAAACTCGATTACCCGTCTAGATTTAGCTCCAGGAAAATCATTAACTATTTTCCATTCTGCATCCCCTTGTAAAGTTCCATTTTTATCATCTACATAATCTTGGATATCTTTCCCCTTTCCTTCATTCATTGGGAAGTAGCTTACCCTGCCATTAAGTCCGTCTCTAGAGTCATCAACATAGTTATTATATAAAAGATTGTCTGTTGTAAATGCTATTAACCCACCTTTATATATCTCGTTGCCTAGATTCTGAAAATAAGTATTTTTATTCAGTCTTATATTTCTATTTTCTTGCAATAAATCGATATTTAAAAGAGTCCCTTGAATTTTATTTTGAGTTTCATAATACGATCCTTTGTCATCGAGATTCCCAAATAAAATTAGAATTCTATCTGGTTCTGAATCATTATTATTAGACAAAGGCAATGCGGTTACTTTATGCCATAAGCTAGAATTAGTTTCATTATAGTTTTCAATAGTAATGTCTTGAGTTAGAGTTTGAGATTGTATCCATTGTTTACCAAATTTTTGAAATGAATACTTAATAGTAGCATTCGTCTTTTTCTTAACTGGATTTTCAGGTTTTTCTTTGTTGTCTATTGTAACTATTTCTATCCAGAATAAAAATAATTTATTAAATGCATAAACTGCATTGATTTGTTCAGAATTAATAACTAAATCAATTTTCTGCCATGGGTTCCAAGTAGGTTTTTTTGCTTCAGGATTGATGCATTCTCGATAATAATAGGTAAAAGGTTGACTAGCAGTTCTGCCGAATAAATATAAAGTATCTTGTTCTCCAGTATCATTTTTTACCTGACAACGATATCCACCTGCTGGTTTTAATGTTGCTATCTCAGCAAATTTTTCAAAATAGTTTTGGTAGGCTTTTTCTACTGATTCTTGAGTGATTTCCGATTGTAGTAATTCCTCTTCAAGTTCTTTATAAATCGGACTTTTTATTTTTCGCAAGCTAGGAGCGAGATAATTTTCAGGATACAAGAATACTTTACGATTTGCTTCCCATACTCGATAATTCATCATCCATTGCCACCAAATCTCAGGAATATCGAGTTTGACTCCTGGTTCTAATCCCATTCGGCAGCGATGTAAATAAGTTTGAATGGCAAGAGTCGCTTCTTTGATTATAGAGACTGAGGCACAACTAGAGGTTTCTACATCAATAAGTAAATCTTGAGAAAGATCGCGTAAATTCTCATCTTTATTTTTCCATAAAATCCAACTTGTTAAGACATCCCGCTTCCTTTCGTTTAGTTCGCCTTCCAGTTTTTCGCTAATTTTAGTCCATTCTTCATCGTCATATTTAGCCTTCGCAATTTCTTTGACCGCTCGCGCAGCATTTTGATAGAGTGCCCAATTTGTAGCGATCTCTTTGTTGACTGTGGCAATATCTTTTAATTTACCAAACCAAGATATATTAACCCCAAGATGCTTACTTAAATCAAAGCAATGTTTTAATTTCTCAATACCTTCGACGGTTGTATGTAAATTTCTATCAAGATTAAAACGATTGTTTCCTTGATTTGCACTTGGAACAAGTATAGAAATCTGTTCTGACTTCCAACCAGTTAATTCAGCAAGCTCCGTAATTTTCTGATCTTGGCTATTTTCAGAGCCGCTAACAAAATATTCAACTAATTTATCTTTATCGTCGCCGAAAGCTTGAATTAATTTTTTAAAGCGATCGATTGTTTTAAGATTGTTTATTGTTAATTTAAATTCCAGATTGTCAGATAGTTCATTAATACCGAAAGCTTCTAGGTTGTTGGCAATACTTTGTAGTTCTCTAGGAGTAATTTCTAGTTTTTTGGTCAGTAGTAATATTCTTGAAATAATATCGAAAAATTCGATGATTTTATTCCAATCTGATTCTTGTTCTGTTTGAGATACTGGTGTGAGGAGAAGGCGGACATAATCTAGATTTTGTTGAGCAATAGAAGCAAAATTCAGTAAACTAACAGCTAAATCTGGTTCTATAGCAACAAATGAAGCAATCTCTTTTAATTCTTCATTCTGGCGATCGTATGCTTTTTTAATTGCTTCTTGTAAATATTGTTTTTGTTCGTCTGATATGTTGTTAATGCCATTTATTTCAAAATTATCGTTATTGATATTAGCTTTGACGAGCGCAACTTCTTCATCAAAGCTGCTTTGGGAAACATTTTTATATTTTTCAGTTACATTCTCAATGTAATTATCATTTAATAATTTATTAAAAATAGTTAATGCTTTTTCTCGCTCGATTCCTTCTCGAATAAAATCAGAAGGTTTAAGCAGGGAATCAATAGCTAATTGCCATAATGATTTTATTCCTTCAGTAATATCACTTTCTGAATATCCAATATCTAGATTAGGGCTGAGATTACCATTAATAATATAATTTAATTCGTCTATTTCAAATTGAGATTTCTTAATCCATTCTGTTAGTTCTGTAATTTGGATAAATCCCTCGATATCGAGGAAAAATTCGTTTATTTCCCAAAAAGATAATAAAATTTGATATTCTTTTATATTTAATCCCAGTAATCGAAGAATTAAGCTAATACGAAAAAGCTGGGATAAATTGGGAAGATTTAAATTAATAGTTGTTTCTCCTTCCCAAATTACTTTGATAATATCAGTTAATTCATTGATACTGAGACGAAGAGCCGCACATATTCTTGCTACACTCTCATTTGTTTCTGTGTCTTCTCGATCGAAACTGTTTAAGTCAATTTGTTTATTGACATCTGGAAGACGATAGAACCCATTTCCCAGTATTTCTTTAAAGGGATTGTTAAATATGCGCTCGAACAAACTTTGAGGTTTTTCAGGCAAAACTTCTGGTTTTTCTGGATTAGTGCCAATCCCGATAGTCTTCATATCGTGCCAAAAACTGCACAAAACATCTATAGGTAGTTTATATTTGGCTTGTAAATTTTTAATCTTGGCAATTTTTTTAATGGCAGCTTCGTCAATTTCACTTGCCTCAATTGAGGTCAGCACCCAATCGAGATCTGCGAAAGACCAGTTTAGCTTTTTAGCAAGACGAATAAAGCGATTAATTCGCTCTAAACTATTAGGAATTAGATTTTCAATAGTTGGATTCTTAGACTCTTCTGTTCTAATTTGAACTCTTAAATTATCTGGTAAAATTTTATTAATATAGAAGTTATGAGCTAATCCCTTATCCAGTTCGGTTTTATGCAGATTTTGTTCTATTAATTCGGTTAATTCTGTTCGAGATAATCCTGTTTGTTTAAGAAGTATCTCAATATTAGAGAGACTATCTAAGTTTTCGATTCCGTATATTTTTTTTAATTCTTCTTCGTTAGTTTCAGAATTAGTAATGAGATTATATTCTTCCCAGGAAAGCCCTATAATTTCTCTAGCAATAGCTAATTCATCAATACCAAAACTCTCGTATATAGTCGCTAAATCGGTTTTGAGATGCCCCAAATAGCTGCGGATTTGTTCTAGAGGAAAATTAAAAGGTAGGTTAAAGGGATAGGTAACAGTAGCTAGAGATTGCAGTCCATCTGAGCTTCCCAATGCTGTTTTTACTCGTGCCTCTAAAATGCGATTAATAATTTGTAGAGAAGGAACTAAAGTGTTTGTATTTTCACAGGTTAGTTCGATATCTTCTACTAAATCGGGGCGGCGAACGCCTAATGTTTGACCTTCACGAATAGTCTCTTTATTTGGTTCAGTAATATATTGGTCAACTATCCGCATTAAATCGACAAAGTAAGCCGCAGGGCTAAAAATCGAGCCGCAATGTTCGCAATCGATATAGTCAAGATCTCCAAACATTTCTTGATAGCTAGGAATATCTCTAGCAAGTGCAGCGCGATCGCTCTCCTGTGTCGTACTCACTCTCATCGAGCGATAATGAGGAGAAGCGATCGCATCTTTCATATTCGCCCATAGCAACTGAGTTTTTGCTTTAATGTCGATCGCCTTTTTGTGCATTTGTCTGGCTGTTGCTTCATCGCCAGGCATCATTCTGACAAATTGCTCCTCAGTCATGGATGCGATCGCATGAGCAGAATCAATAGCAGGCTGAGGGGAACTAGAAGCTGGGGGTTGCTCTTGTTGTTGAGCTGATGAAGTTGTTGGAGAGTCGCTTTGAATGGGCGATTCTGCTTGCGAAGTTCCGTTAAGTAACTTTTTGGCAATTTCTGGATTGGGATTTATACGTAATAAACGCTGATATTTTTTTAGTAGATTTAAAGTTGTTTCTCGCTCTACATTTTCCCAGTTTAAATTGTTAGTTTGCCCGTTGAGCAAATTAAATTGAAGAATATCAAAATCAGGGTTTTGACTGTAGAAAGAATCGAGGCGCTCGTCTGAGATTTTAATAGGTAATACTTTAGTAGATTCGATTCGAGCTACAGCTAATCCTTTTGAGACTGGCTCAGATCTAGTAGATTCGATTCGCTCTGCTACTAATCCGTTTGAAACTGGCTCAGATATAGTAGAGAAGACAGGGGTATCCTGTATATCTGTATTAGTATTAGTTAGAACTTTTTCAGATTGAGAGCGATCGCCTCCTTGAAACTGTTGTGTATTAACAAACTCAGGGGTAGGAGTTGAAATTTCCTCTCTCGTAGCTGCTACAACTTGGAAAGAGTTAGGCAACTGTTCCTCATCTGTTCGAGCAGGAACTTGTCGCCCAGCACATTGACAAATAACATTGTATTCTACGCGATCGCCCGCTTTAAGAGAAGACAGATAAGCTCGAAAGTATTGAATGCGATCGAAAGGCTCGTTTCTGAGAAATTTAGCAACTATAGTTTCAGTTGAACCCTCATTAATGCGATAAGATATTTCAACAACATTACTTGCATCTGGAGGTTGAACTCCCATTGTGATAGGAATTTCTGAGCCTTCTATTACTGTCCCATTTGGAGCGGGAGCGTCTGATGTTCCGTACCAAAGTAAAATACCATCATTCTCAAACTGCATTACATATCTCCTTGATTAAAATCAATAGTAAAACAATTAACAAGTTGTTTTACTCTTTTAAGAAACGCAACCTATTGTTATTTATTGATCGAACTCCAAGCGAATAACAGCACTAGGATCTTTTAATCTCAGAGTAAAACGTTTATAAACGCGGAAAAAATAATTACCTTCCTTATCTTGAGTTAAGTATTCAGTTTTAGCATTGATGCCGACAACTAAGTCCATCGTATTACCCCCTAAAGACACCAGCATTCCACGCAATGGAGGTAAAGTCCCCGTCCCATAAAAATGAGTGCCAGCACTTTTTACTTGCATTCCTTGCTCAGAAGACGGATTCATTCCATATCCCATTCCGTTCATGGCATATCCCATCCCGTAAAACCCTTCGGTCACTAATCTGGCAATGCGATCGGCGGGCATAATTAAAGTTGTCGGGAGCGGGGCGTAAGTATCGGCATAGGGTTCAAAATTTAAAATAGAGGCATAAGGGCCGTAATGAGCTTGCGCCAGTCCATCCCCACTTTGAAGCCGAGCATAGGCTTTAGATACCGCAGCAAAAGTATTTTCTCCCCATCTGCGTTGAGAATCACCATTTCCTAAAGATGGAACGGTAACAATTTGCTGATGTCTACTTTCTCTCGGATTTTGAGGATTATTGAGGTCGTTTAAATTATCGGGAGCTTCGGGAGCATCTAACAGTCCTAAATTAGCTCGTCCCGATCTGGCAATTACTTTTCTATCTCTAAATAAAGGATGCTGATCCGGCCCCTTATCGATCGCTTTTTGACCCTGAAATATAACTACATCGGAAGCTTGACAAAGTAAATTAGCGGCCCGAGTTGCTAACGTTACAGCCGTTCCTAATTCTTCTTCGGCTTCCATTTGTTGTTGGGTCAATACGAACTCGACAACTAATTCGATTAATTTGGTCGTTTCCGCTTCATCAATTTGTAATTTGTTACTTCTTTCTCCGTTAGCTCTTTCACTAACAATAATCGTATCCGATGGTACGGTCGTTTGATTGGGATCTACCGGCCCGTGAAGGGGAAGAAATTTAGAAGCAACTTCGGTACGTTTGCATTCATGATGAACCGCGCGATCGATTCGATCCCATATTGCTTCATTCCAAGGTAATTCTTTTGTTCTCAGGCTTAGTTCCATCGCTTTTGTCATTTTCATTTTGTTACTCCTTATTGGAAAATAAGTTATGGTTTTTGGGAAATCTTTTTAGATAGGAATTTCTTGAGAAAGTGTGGCGCGATCGCTCTCCTGTGTCGTACTCACCCACATCGAGCGATAATGAAGAGAAGCGATCGCATCTTTCATATTTGCCCATAGTATTTGGGTTTTGGCTTTAATGTCGATCGCCTTTTTATGCATTTGTCTGGCTGTTGCTTCATCGCCAGGCAGCATTTTGACAAATTGTTCCTCAGTCATGGAGCTTAGTGGTGCAGAAAACTTTTTCAGGTCTAATCGGAGACAGTCATTACCCCTCTAGTATAGTTCTGAAATCCCCTATCCTCGTTAAAATTGCCTCCATTCTCAACAGGCACGGATTGATGAAAATTCTTGATATATAAGGGTTTCAGGACTTTTCTGCACCACTAAGGTCATAGAGGTGATCGCATGGGCGGAATCTAACCCACCCCCTCCCAGGAGGCGATCATCTGAAATTTTAATAGTTGACATTTTAGTTTCCTCGTCTTTGTTAATTGAACTGGCTAATTTGGTAATGTCTGGGAAGTGAATTTGTTGGGTTAATTCCCCTCCTGGGAGGGGTTAGGGGTGGGTTGGGTTTGATTTCGGCGCGTTACGCTGTCGCTAACGCACCCTACAAGATCGGGCGATCGCACTTTTAAAGCGAACTCCAATTAGGCTAATTGAACTACTCCTTGTTGTTGTTGTTGTGGATCAAATTCTTGCGGCATCTGAGGGTGCTGCGCTTGTTGGAGCAGCTCTGCTGAAACCATGGCAGTGACTAAATCTAACTCAATTTGTTGCAGGCGATTTAATAAAGCCTGACCAGAGCTTGGCTGAAGATGATTCATTCCATATTGATGGACTGGAAGAAAATTCCTAGTTCCTTCCGGCATTTCCTTGCCTCCGCTGCCTTGATCAAGGAGAGGCAAACCTGGCAGTAAGATTAAATTCTGTTCCTGACCACCACCACCAAAATTAAAATCCTGTTGATTCCTAATCACATTAAGATCTAACAACGCCCCACTCCTTAACCGCACTATACGCGACGCACTGCTTGCCATACCTCGACCAAAAAAGCGGAAAATGGACTCGCTTACTTGGCCATTTTGATTGTTTGGACCTTGATTAGTTATGTTATCAAATGCCTCTTTTCTAGGAGCTATTTCTCTCACTACTCCTGGTCTGCGTATCCCCATTATCATAGCTCTTACGAAATTGAGTGCTGTCGTTGCCTCAGCTGTGCGGTCATTAACGAGGGCTACTCGATTGGTCGGTTGATTTGTAAATTGGCCCATGAATTCGTTAACAAGTCTGCTTCTATTTGCTCCTTGCATCTCCGCGATTGCTGTATACTCCGCTTGGTCTGCATCAAACCTAAAACTCGGAGTTCTTGTAGTGGCCCATGTATAAGCCTGATTGCCCTGGGCCACACCAGGTTGTTCTTGCTGATTCCCACCTTGCTGACCGCCCTGATTTACAGCTTGCTGTACTTGCTGTCCTTGCTGGTTCCCACGTCGGTTTCTTCTTGGAAGCCAATTCCTTGCTGCTTTGAACGCAAACTGCTTAAATCTATACCAAAGTCCTCTATTCCCATTAGTTTCCAGGCCGTTCGGGTCGGTCTTTGTTATTGGACAATTTCGGGTATATACATAGAGATTTATATGGTCCTTATACCCGATAGGATCCGTTGTTGTCCACCTCCCCAACCAAGGCGCATAATACCTCGCACCGTAGTAATACAACCCCGTCGCATCATCCCTTTCCTTCCCGCTGTAGCGATATTCCTTCAGCTTCACCTCCTTCTGATTCTTGCCAGCAATAAACGCAGTTCCCCCATAGGGGAAATACTCCTCATAACTGATAATCTGAGCATCATCATCCAATTCCAAAGAAACCGAACCCAGGTGATTATCTAGTTGATAGCGCAGTTTTCTCGTCCCCACTTGCTCGACTTCCAGTTGCCGATCGTCTTTTTCCCAATAATGGATAATAGCTACACAAGTTTCATCGTCCATTACTCTTAGGGTTTGTCGTTTCAAGATAGTTGTTTCATTTTGTTGCAAGCGTTTTACTTCATAATTACCTATATAAACTTTGGATTCTTTCTCAATTACTGCACCGCCATTTATTAAACGCTCCGACACCTTGCGAGTTCTCATTTCATCACTGTCGTAGGTATAATAATCGCTATCATCGGGCTGTTCTTCACGTTCTATAATTCGAGCTTGAACTAAATTTTCACAGCAATTAAAAGTTAATTTAATCGTACTATTGCCATTGAGCTGTTGCTGGTTTCCAGATCGGTCATAAGTAATATCCAGCGATTCAGTAAACCCATTATTACTGCTAACAATTTTTAACCGATTGGAATCCGGCATAATTTCCTGCGTGCGCGTCCAGGAATTCGATGCTGTATGAGTAGTTTTAATTAAATTTCCGCCATCATCATAGGTATAAGTTTCTTGGTAGTTTTCTAGCGCATTACTGTTGCTAAGAGGAATAAATTTACTCTGCTTAAAATCCTCATTTTCGCTGTTATTTTTATGAGTCCTAGCATTAATACCTGGATGCTGTCTGCCATTGGCTTCAATCAGACGATATAAAGCATCATAAGTATAGTCAGATAGGGGTTCTACTATTTGATTGTTGTAGAAAACCGTTTGATAGCTATTATCCTTGAGACGAGTAATATTCCCCACTGGATCGTAAGTATAAGCAATATCCTGAAGAACAGATTTGCGTTCTTTTCCTTTACTATCCCGATTTGACCTCGTACTATACAGCTTAATTAAACGCCAGGTGGTGTCTTCGTAGCTATAAGTTGTCTTCACCCCATTTGCATAGTCAATAGCAACCCTTTGACCTTTAGCGTTATATTTAATGTTGTTAATAATGGGTTGTTCTGTGCCATCTGGAAATGCTACTGTAACCCTTTCTAATAACCCTAACCGATTGTAATTATTTGTCTTTACAGAGCGATCTGGAGTGGTTTCTGCAATTAACTGTTGGATCGCATTAAAAGCAAATTTACTTGTATAACTTTCAGTTTCTAACTCAACATCTTCATCCCAGTTAATATAATCCTTGTAAGTTTTAGTTAACTGCCGAGTCGTTTCTAGTATATTTCCTTGTAGATTGTATTTACTGTTAGTAATTACCCCAGATTGATCTCGCAGTTGATAAAGTTGTCCCCGCAAATTATTATCTACTGCTTGAGGTTGGCTTTCCCCATAAATAAACGTTTCTACTACATTATCAGTAGCAACAGTCCCATCATTCTTGATACCTTTAGTTCTAACTTTTACCTTTCTTTGCAACTCATCATAATAAATTACTTGGTCGAAATTCCTGGGACTGCGATTCCATAAGTCGTTACCGAAAACATTATTAAAACTCAGGTTTACTCCCCCATCGGCGCTGTCTGTCACCCAAGGAGTATCACCTGTCATGGGATATTGATATTTAAAATTATAATAAGTCGTTCCCTCAGCAAGATTAGCAGCATAAAGTCGAGGATCGATCGATTCTATTAAACGTCCTTGAATATCGTATTTAAAGTGAGAAATTAAACCATTATCATTGACTAAAAAAGTATTTCCTAAACTATCTAAAACATTAATTACTGGAGTATCGTAAAATACAGCCGCTTTATCCAAAGCATCCTTTTCATTCTTTTGCTCTTCTGTGGGATTATCTGGATAGTTTTCGAGGAAATTTTTATAAAAATTGGAATCTTTTACCGTATCATTTTCATCGTAATTCTTTTCTGACCAAGGATTAAATTCAACTTTACTAAAAAATCCCTTAGCAGTCTCCACGCGAATTACTCGCTCTAAAGGATCGTAATATAAAGTAGGAGATACACCGAACCGATTGAGAGTTTCATTATCTACATATTCATAACTATTGAGATAATAAGGCTCGTATTGTTTAACTGGATTACTTTTATTGTTATAAACTCTGCGTCCAGAAGTTAACCAGCGATCGGTACTTATTTCCATTTCAATAGTACCGTCATCTTTGACAAAAAATGCAGTTCCAGAGTCAGCTTTTACCTTAGTTTGTAATTCTCTACCAAAGCCATCACTATAGGATATTTGGGTTAAAATTAGAGCATTTTCATTATTAGGATAATCTTCAGCAATTAAATTAACACTATGTACTGGAATTTTCCTGTCTTTCCAAGCAAATAGATCGTAATAGAAATAACTAGCAGCATTTTGTAAATAATTTTCGGGATTTGCCATCAATCGATCGAGATCGGGCAATTCTTGAAGTTGATAATCTTTTAGTTCTGCAAAACCTTTCCGCTGACCATTTTCAGTTCCATTAAAAGAGGTGACAATGACCATACCCATCGGGTCAAAAAGCACCTCAGAAATATTTTGATTTATATCTCTTATTCGCTGCGGTTGTAAGGTTTGATAATCGATCGCCTCCACTACCATTTCATTATTTAAAGGATCTGTAACTTTAATGGGCAACAGATAATAACGATCGTATTCGTAAGAAGTAATATTATTAAAAGGATCGATCGTTGCTTTCGGTAAAAAGAATTTTTCCGCACTATTATAAGTTTGTCTTAGTCCTGGATTCCACCAATAATTTTCCTTAAGCTGATATCC
>JASJDA010000027.1 GCA_030065755.1 Prochloraceae cyanobacterium
CACAAGTGCTGTTTTTCAATGTTTAGTGTTCAGTGCTGGGGGGTAATTGTTTCTGGTCAGCCAGTCTGGTAGAATAAATACGCTCGCTATTAGCGCTTATAAATTCTGCTAATTGTTTGATTCTTTTTTCTTCGTTATTAGTCGCAGAAAATTCGACAGCAAAGTAGGTTCCATAATCATTGACTCTCTTTGCCATTTGGGCGGTAACGATACATGTTCCTAGTTGTAATTTAGCGATTGTCAACTTTCTTACTAACTCTAAAAAATTCCCAATTGACTCCGTTTTAAATAAAATATGGGAGACAACATTTTCTCGATCGATAAAGAAAATCTCCAACCAATCTTGGTATGGATAGTTAAACAAAGTATCAGGAAATTCTCGACAACTTAGTATTTCTAAATCTAATGAACTACCAATTATTTCGGATTCCCCAATCTTGAAAACTCCTGATTTGCAATCGGCTCTGTAGCTTCTTGGATGCCCTGGAAAAAACACAAAACCATTGTTATCCTCTGGCAAGTCAAATGCATTTATGTACATTGTTTTTGTCCTTTATTAATGTGTCGTTGTTGAGTGTCAAATGCTTAAATTCCCCTGCCACGTTTGACAGGAGAATATTTTTCTAGAAGAGTAAGTCTTCGTCTATTTCTGCTTCTGGCTGCCAATAGCCACCTATTTCAAACTCGTGCAAGTATGCTGATAAGGCTTCGCGCACTGCTTCCTCTGTAGGGCTTAGAGTTTTGACATTGACGAAAATTACTCGTGCTGGAACGGGATAGCCGCGATCGTCTGCTTCTTGCTCTTTTGAATAGAGTTCTACCCTAATGTGGTATATTCTAGGTATATTTGAGGCAATACATAAAGCTTGTTTCGGAAAGCCATGTACGACCAAATCGTGGGCTAATCCTTCAAGTTCGCATATGGTGCGACAGCGATTGTAAAGTTCGCGATCGATCGCTAAAGTAAGTTTGTTATACTGAAATTGCTCAAGACCAACTTGAGTAAACATAAGCGTAAAATTCAAAGATTTTGATTCCAAAAGACGATTGGCAGGGCTTGAATTCTGAACGATCGTCTTTTGATTTACGCTTACCATTATAATGTGGCGACAAATTAAAAACAAGCTTTATATATAAAAAATTTACAATTATAATGAGTCCCCATGCTAAAATCAAAAGTGAGAATTAGATTGAAGGGAAATGGCAGGTAATAAAAATAGTGGTCGTCCAGGCGGAAACCCTGATATCAAAAATTATGGGTTTAAAACAGATAGAGACGAGCCTTTACGGGCAAGTCTTCATATTAGATTAACTCCGTCAATAAAAAGTAAACTTAAAACAAAAGAAAACTGGCAAGAACGAGTGAGAGACGCTATTGCTCAAATAGCTTTAGAAGAAGAAGAAAATATCAAGTCCGCATAGGTGCGATCGCTCCACCGATCCGCCGTGCGGATCCTTACGCACACCATTAATATCTATGGTTGCCTTGAGAAAATCTTTCTTTGCCTAGTGTCCGAGTGTTGTTGCGATCAAGACGAGAGACAATTCAGAGTTTTGACATCTTGCTCTACATTGGTGTTATGTCTGTAGTATAGTTGTTGATATGTAGCTACCCGTGAGTTTTGTTGCTCGACTTTAATGAATGAACCGTCTAGTTTAAATGTGTGGTGTAGAAGGGCGCTTCTTAAAAAGATCTATTGTCAATCTGAATTTGAGATTTGTTTCAGAAATTACAAGAGAAAAATTCTAATAATTACAATTAAGTTAAAGGAATATAAAAACATAACATTAAATCTATTCCACTGCAAATTAGGTTTAAGATATCCGTTTGGGTTCTGGATAGATGTGGATTTTTAATCGCTCGCTGTTCCAATCTAAATCCCCTCATGCTGACGAGCAAAAACAGCCAACATCTGTCAAAGAAGAGGAGATAAAAGAATTAGCTGAAAAGCTTTGGAAAGCTGAAGGCTCCATAAAGATACTTAAAGATTCTTATTACCATCGAGCGCGACAAAAATTAGAAACTGATTGGAGAGAACAAGCTAGAAGAACATTGTTTAATATAGGGAATCGAGCTAAAAGATCTCTTCAAAGTTTATACAATTACAGCTCATTAAGAATCATTTGGGAGAAAATTTGTCCGCCAAAGGATGCAAGTGGTAAGCGAGGAGCTTCAACGTTTATTTTGTGGATTCTGGGAATTCACTTTGCCACTTTTGGTATTGCCAGTGGTCGATATGAAAATCGGAAAGATACTTTGGAAACTGGTATAACTGTTGTTGCTACTCAGTTAGGTACTAATAGGAAAGCAGCTAATCGTTTAGTTAATATTCAACAAACACCAATCCCTATACCTCCACAAATTCCTACATTTCAAGAGATCTTTAATATTAAAAATATTGAAGATCTTGAATATTTTTGGTCAAAATCTACGTCGCCTTATTACTCCCTTTTTGGAGATCTAAAACTAAATCAAGAGATTATTATCGAGGTCAAAGATCTGATAGTTAGTGAAAAAGAGAATCTAAAGGAAGTTAACTTAAGTAAAATCGACCTCAGTTTTGCCGACCTGAGAGAAGCCAAACTCAGTTTTGCCAACCTCAGTAGTGCCAACCTCAAATATGCCGACCTGAGAGAAGCCAAACTCAGTAGTGCCGACCTCAGTTTTGCCAACCTCATAGGTGCCAAACTCAGAAGTGCCAACCTCAGTTTTGCCGACCTGAGAGAAGCCAAACTCAGTTTTGCCAACCTCAGTAGTGCCAACCTCAAATATGCCGACCTGAGAGAAGCCAAACTCAGTTTTGCCAACCTCAAATATGCCGACCTCAGAAGTGCCAAGCTCATAGGTGCCAACCTCAGTAGTGCCGACCTGAGAGAAGCCAAACTCAGAGGTGCCAACCTCAGAAGTGCCAACCTCAGAAGTGCCAACCTCAGTTTTGCCGACCTGAGAGAAGCCGAACTCAGAGGTGCCAACCTCAGTAGTGCCGACCTCAGTAGTGCCAACCTCAAATATGCCGACCTCAGTAGTGCCAACCTCAAATATGCCGACCTCAGTAGTGCCAAACTCATAGGTGCTTACCTTGAAAAAGCTGATTTTACGAGTAAGGAGGAAACTGGAGTTGGTTTGACAATTGTTAGATCGTATTCGGGTCGATTCTTCGTCAGCATAGTTTATGAAAACACTTCAGCCTCTGAGAAAGGCATCAAGAAAAGGGATATGATCGTCAAAATTAACGGCAAAGAGACTAAGAAAATAAATATAGATGAAGCTAATAAGCTCCTTTTTGATAAAGAAGGCACTGAAGTAACATTAACAATCCAACGAAACGATCAGCAAAAGGATTATGTTCTAGTTAGCGATCGCTTTACTATATCCGTCCAAGGTTTAACCCCAGAGCAAATAAAGAAAGCTAAGAACTGGGAAAAAGCCAAATACGACCCAGAGTTCCGCCAACTACTTGAATCAACTGAAGAAACTGAATCGAATTGAAATGCGATCTCGCGCCCGATCCGCGTAGCAGCGCGAGAAATCAGTGTTCTTACTGTTGTTTGGTGGTAGAGAGAAAGATATTCTTGACTTATACGGAAATTCTATTAACTTCGATTTTATTCACACCAGTTTTACACCTTCAACCTAATATTTGTTTCCCTTAAACCAGTCAGGCGGCTGGTTATTTTTGTTTCTTCTTCTGGTGGCAAAGTAAGACTTTAAAAAAAAACTTATCGGCAAAGTCAGACTTTAAAAAAACTTTGCGGCAAATTCAGACTTTAAAAACTCACGGCAAAGTTATGCTTCCTCTGCGGCAAACTTATGCTTTCATTTTTTGGACTTACGGCAAATTTATGATTCCATTTCCTACTTACGGCAAGTTTATGCTTTCAATTTGATTTGCTATCCGTGAGTTTTGTTGCTCGACTTTAATGAATGAACCGTTTAGTTTAATTGTGTGGTGTAGAAGGGCGATTGCTATTTACTCAGCGTCTTGCCAGCCTTCTAAAATAGCAACTCCTACATTTACGTAAGGGTTATCTAAGAACTCTTTCATTGCTTCCTTCCAACCTGCTTGTAAAGCACTCACGAATCTTGCCTTTAAAGTTGGGGAAAGTGCTGCATTTACAAAAGCTTCTTGCTGCTCCACAGTCGCAGTAGGATTGCTTTCTTCTAACTGTTTCAATAACTTTTGAATTTCTGCTGCTGCGTCAGCGAGGGTTTGTTTTTGTTCTGGGGAGTAGGTGATTGAATGGTCATTAAACGTGCCTCCAGTTTGTGTGCCACCTTCAGCCGCGAAACCTCCGCCAAACTTAGAACCACGAAGATCGTATTTTGTATTTTCTTTTTCTGCCATAGTTTCAATAATTCCTATTAATCTAGTATTATCCTTACGTATAATTTCTACTTGTTGGTAATAAAAATCTTTTTGTTCGTCTAAAAGTTTTATTTTTTCATCTTTAGCTTCCAACTGTAACTCATATTTCTGCCGAAATTTTTGTTCGTACTCTCCTTCATCTACATCATTTGGTACTTTGACCCGAATAACAAAAGCGCCATCGCCTTTATTTTCTATTGTCTGTACAACAGGTAATTCTCCTGTATCGCTCTCTACCCGAAGCTCTTGGAACGTTTTAAGGAATATTTGCCAATCTATACCATCTTTAAAAATTAGATCTACTGTTTCTGTTATCTTTGTGAATAACTTGGTAAATTCTCCTGGCTGAAAGTTTTTTGTCGAATCTGCGGGTCTACGTTCTTGTTTGTTTTCTTTTAAATAAATGTAATCACAAATTACACCATTTAAATTAGTTTCACTGTTAATATTCCAATCTTCTATGCAAGCTCCAGTAAGTATGGCATTTTGAAAATTAGTTCCTAGTGCTTGAATTCTTGTCAGGTTAACTTCAGTTAAATTAGCCTCACTTAGATTTTGTGAGTTGAAGTTTCTCTCTTTTAAGTCATTTCCGCTTAGATTTACCCCTTTTAAATCGATTTTCCTCAAGTCGATATTACTTAGATCGATGTGTTTGAAGCTGCTTCCTCTTAACTTGGCACCACTCAGGTTGGCCTCTCTCAGGTGGGCACCACTCAGGTCGGCATTACTCAGGTCGGCATTACTCAGGTTGGCCTCTCTCAGGTGGGCACCACTCAGGTCGGCCTCTCTCAGGTTGGCCTCTCTCAGGTTGGCCTCTCTCAGGTTGGCCTCTCTCAGGTCGGCACCACTCAGGTTGGCCTCTCTCAGGTCGGCACCACTCAGGTCGGCATTACTCAGGTTGGCACCACTCAGGTTGGCCTCTCTCAGGTGGGCACCACTCAGGTGGGCCTCTCTCAGGTTGGCACCACTCAGGTTGGCCTCTCTCAGGTGGGCACCACTCAGGTGGGCCTCTCTCAGGTTGGCCTCTCTCAGGTTGGCCTCTCTCAGGTAGGTACTACTCAGGTTGGCACCACTCAGGTCGTGACTTACTCCACCTTGGTTGACAATCTCCCATACTCTACGCCATTTCGCATTTATTCTGGTTTTTTCATTAATTTGAGTGTTTTTTAAATTAGCGCTACTGAGGTCGGCATTTCTCAGGTCGGCATTTCTCAGGTCGGCATTTCTCAGGTCGGCATTTCTCAGGTCGGCATTTCTCAGGTCGGCTTCTGTGAGGTTAGCACCACTCAGGTCGGCCTCTCTCAGGTCGGCATAACTCAGGTCGGCATTTCTCAGGTGGGCACCACTCAGGTCGGCATTTCTCAGGTGGGCACCAATCAGGTCGGCTTCTGTGAGGTGGGCACCACTCAGGTCGGCCTCTCTCAGGTCGGCACCAATCAGGTCGGCACCACTCAGGTGGGCATAACTCAGGTCGGCTTCTGTGAGGTGGGCACCAATCAGGTCGGCATAACTCAGGTAGGTACTACTCAGGTCGGCACTACTGAGGTCGACTTCTGTGAGGTCGGCACCACTCAGCTTAGGCTTAATAGCAGGATTCTCTTTACGCCACTGATTCCACTCCTTTACACTTCGCCTTAGAATTTTTAAATGCTGAAGGTTAGCCATATATCATAACCTCGGAGTGCAGATTGCGGGCTTAAATCAATCTTTAAGGTCAAATGTAATTAGCGATCGCCTATAACATCAATTATATTTATTGTTCAAATTAACTATACTAATTATCGGTAGAATTTCTGATGCTTTTATAGGCAAGTCAAAGTAATCTGATATGGATGAGTTTAAATCTCTTATTTTGCTTATTGACGTTAAGTAGATATTTGTTGTACTGAAAGCCAACCATTGAGTTGGTGTTTTTTTTTGCTTAAACCAGTCAAATATTAAACGGTTTTAATTGACAAGTTTAAATAACCCGTTCCCACTTCTAGATCGGGGTTGGCGGTTAATTCGTCTCTAATGTTTCTAACAGTCCAATCTAGATTAATCCAGTTTTCAATCCCGCCATTCAACCAACTATTATTAAGATTTATTTCCTCTCTAACGCCATTAATACTTACTTTTATTTTGTCCAGTTTGCGCAAACTTAAAATAGTAGGATAAGTATAGATGTTGTTGCCATCAACTACGCCATTAGTAAGGAGATTGGTGGTAGTCCCGTCTCGTTCTAAGGAGATGGTAAAGTTAATAGGAAACTCGATCGCATTGGAGATAACTAGATCGGAAACTATTAATTGTTCTAAATCTGCACCTTGATACTGTTCTAGAGCCTGATAAACTTCTAAGTCTGGCTTTACCTGTAATGTAAATAATTCTGTAGCAATTGGAAGTCTTGGCATTATAATAATCTTAATATCTTTGATTATAACAATATTATCTTTTAAAAGTTTTTTTTGTAACGAACATAATATCAATCGACTTTAGGTTGGCTAGAAAAAATTCTAGAGATGTGTTTTGTCGCTACAATTTGATTAGCAACTGTATCAAAAAAGGGTTTAAATGTGGTTAGAATACGCTCTAGGCAAAGATGAGAGTCTAGTTTCGATTGATGATGTCAAGCGAGGCAGAAACAATTATTACTGCCCATATTGCCAAGGAGAATTAGTTGCTAAAAAAGGCAAAATCAAAGCCCATCATTTTGCTCATATTGGAGAAACCTGTAATCCTGTCAAAAATAAAACTGTTAATCTGCCGCTATTTTGGGGCTTTGATTTGATATTATCGCGAGATAAGCTAAACTATTTAAAACAGCTTGAATCAAATTCTTTTGAACCTAAAATATATTACAAGTATAGCTTAAAAGGAATACCAGACAAAAGATGTAGCTTTCTCAAAGAAAAAGGTATAATCGATAATATTTCCTCAAATAAATATGAACTAACAAATTTGGGAAAAGTCATCCTTAAAAAACTTTCTTTATTGCAGTTTAGTGAAGTACAAGAACTTTTATGCCAAAAAAAACTTGAGGAATTAAAAAGCTGGATTTTAGGAATAGCTAACTTGCTCGAACACGACATTAAGTATAAAAAAACAAAAAACTATCTAAATAGCTCTATTGAATCTAAAGAATATCTTGATTCAAGCATCAAAAGAAAAGAAAAACTTTTACAAGAAACTATTGTAGACCTTAAAATTTACTGCGCTCAATATAGAAAAGTTTTGATTTCAAACTTATATTTTTTACGCATAACAACTCATAATGAAACATTTTATAAAATTGGTGTTACAAGCAGAGACATTGAAGAAAGAATTAAAAAGATAAGTTCCGATCTATCAAAACTATTCAATGATTTGTCAGTTGTTTTGTTGGGTATATGGCAGCACAGAAGTAATGTCGAGCATTATTTTAAATATCGTTATGAAAATTTCAAGTATCCTCTGGGGAGCCTAACGGAATATTTTAAATTCTCAGACCCCGCGCCTGTTCTACAAGATTTAAACACTCTAAAACCAAAACAACTTTCTCAATTAGAAAAAGAGATTATAGACGGAAAAACAGCAGATAATTTTGTTATACCTTCACAATTTTAACCAAAATATCAAGTATAATAATAATAATAGCATTTATTGAAAAAGTTCAGTTTTATTATGTAACCCTTTATAAAGCAGTTAAGTTATTGGTTAAAGCAAAAAAAGTTATCGGAAAAGGGTTACATAATAAAAATAAAAACATCTTTTTTCTCAAAATTATGAGTAAAATACTTAATAAAAGTAGTTTTGTAGATTTTGAAGAGTTTATAAATTGGTATCCAGAAAACTCCGAATATCACTATGAATTACACAATGGAGTTGTTACTCAAATGCCTAAACATAGAGGTAAACATTCTCAAATTGCTGGTTTTGCGATCGCAGAGTTGAGTATAGAAATTAGGCGTTTGGGTTTACCCTACTTTATCCCTAGAGAATGTCTTATTAAAACAGATAATTTATCGGGTTACGAACCAGATGTAATTGTTATTAATCGAGAGTTTCTTGAGAACGAACCTCGTTGGGAAAAAGAATCTACCTTAATTAATGGTCAGTCAATTAAATTAGTAGTTGAAGTCGTAAGTAGCAATTGGAGCGATGACTATGCCCTTAAATTAGATGCTTATGAAACTATGGGCATAGAAGAATATTGGATTGTGGATTATTTGGGGTTAGGTGGGAAAAAATTTATTGGTTATCCAAAAGAGCCTACTTTTACAGTTTATACTTTAAAAAACAATGAATATAAGCCTAACCAATTTAAAGGAAATCAATTAATTAAATCTAGTATTTTTTCTGAATTAGAATTAACTGCTGTGCAAATATTTAAAGGATTTTAACCAGCAGCTTGTTCAAAAATATCTACGCTCGCGCTAATAGTTTTCTGGGTAATTGCACTAGAACCATTAATTTTCACTGCGGTTAAAACCGCTAGATCGCCCAAACCCGTGTTCTCTGTATTATAGTTGTTTATAGGCAACAGGACAAAGATGCCTAGGTTCTATTCCGTCTCGCTGTGCAAAGTATTTGATTGATTTTAGCTTAACTCGCAGGTTGGCGAATGACGAGCAAATTCCTTAAAAAGCAGGGTGATTGGAAAATAGGCGACAGTTGTTTGGAGCGGGGCATTCACCACGTAACCATCGTTCGATTTGCCTGGTGTAAAAACGTCAACTCAGTACTGCCTATAGTCAGGGAAAACGGCATAGAGAGGTTTGCTCATTTTCGGGCATCTCTCTTCCAGTAACGGGATGTCGATCGAGCCGCCAAAACCACTGTCAGATGAGCCACCAGACCCAGACGACCTACTCAAAAACGATATTAACCGAAGCATTTACAGATATCTCAAGAAGAATCCAGGCTGGCACGACGAAATAACTATATCCAACCGCGTCGGCACTCCTTTGCTAACTCTGAGAAAATACCTCGCCCAATTAGAAGGGCATTTAATCGAGAAACAGGGAGATTCCTTGTGGAGATTGGAGACCTCGATCGAACAACAATTATATAAGCCTAAGCAGCTATCGCTCTCCGTCGAGTCCTCTACCTCAACTCAATTACTGGGGGATGAAAAATTCCTAGGGTATAAGAGTGAAGACGAGCAAGTTATGGAAAACCCTAGGAAAAAAAGTCACCCCAGTATAAAAAACCCTAGGAAAACGCGACGGAAAAAAGGGCTTGGAAACGGCTCGATCTATTACCGTACCTCGGTTAAGAATGGAAAAGAGTATACGGACGCTTATTACCACTACACTGAGAACGGTAAAAAGCGGACTAAATATATCCCCAAGTCACTGCTAGATAAAGTTAAAGAGGCAGAATCTCTCAAGCTTCCCGTAGCCGACATTTTAGTTTTACTGGGGGGAAATAATAAAAACCCTAGGAAAAAATCTGACATTCCCAATGAAGCGATCGCTGAAACTAATAATAATGAGATCGACTCAGAGCTTAATTACCCTAGGAAAAAAAGTCCCCCCAGTACAAAAAAGCGCCAACAAGGATACGGCGGGGGATACGTCGAGTACAAACCTATAAAACGTAGTGGCAAAACCTACCCTCAATATTGGTATCACTACGAATTTTGGGAGAATGGCGATCCCGCAGGGATCCGCGTAGCGGCACGCCTAATCAAATCTTCCAAATACATTCCTAAAAGACTTCTAGCTAAAGTACAAAAGCTAGATGCTCAAAAAGCCCCTGTGGTACAGATTCTAGAGTTATTAGGAATTAAATAGGCTAAATTCAGTGATTAAATAGGTTTTGAAGGAGGTGAATTGCGCTTATTTATTAAGCTGTAAAATTTTCTCCTCTGAGAAATTAGCCCAAAAATCCCGCCATAATTGCTTGGCATTATTGTATCCTTTAAGGACTAAATCGGGGTCAATCTTCTCAGATTGAATTAATTCTGATACCGCTTTCCTAATTAATTCCTTATGGGCAATATCTACCCCACCCGTATGAATATCCCAAAATTCCCAATCGATAGATTGATTATTTTTAATAAAAGGATGAGCGACCAAATGCTTTCTAAATAAATCTAAGTAAACTTGACAAATGCACTCTACTCCAACCCCTTCTAAACCAATGATGAAATCTACAGGCTCATTAATCAAGAGAAAAGACATCGGTTTAAAGAGTTCTTCATTAATTTTATGAGGTCGAGCGGGAATTTGCTCTACCCCAATTGACTTAAGAAAATTATCCCATAAGACCAAGTGGCTTTTCTCATACAAACCATTTCCTAATTCATCGTTTAAAACCTCAGCAATCAGACATTTAAACTGACTTTCAGGCAATCTTGAGACCAACAAAGCCAGGTGATTAGCATGATTTTTAACTAACCAGCGATATTCAATACAAACCCTTTGAAGCTTTTCTAAATTCCAATTAGGAATGGATTGAAAAGATGAATTAATCAGAATCTCTTCTGTTAACTTAGCATCGTCAAAAAATGCCCAAAAATTTGATAATTTCATGGTTATGTCGAACCCATCTTTGAAAGAATGTGAGGGAAAATAAATATTACAAATCTGAAGGAATTATCCAATTACTTCGTAACATCTTCTTGCTTTTTATTATTGACCTCTTTTCTGAATTTGTCAGTGAGAAAAAGTAAGAAAAAGTATAGAAAAAAGTAAGAAAAAGTATAGAGAAAAATGATTAGGGTTTAATATTTGAGTGGGGTAGTGGGAAAATACAAATGACGGATGCCGCTCAAAAAGTAACTGTTCGAGTAAAAGACTTTTCTGTCGAAGCTTATCAACTAACTATTGACGATCGAGATCTAATATTATTCACTCACCGTCAAATAGGGGAGATTATCGGTAAAACCAAAGCTACAGCTCAAAAATTCCTCAAACAACACGCTCCTGATTTGCCAGAACCCATAAAAGCCAAGATTCCAGATCGCAGAGGTCAAATACCTCTAACACCACCCACAGGAGCAATAGCTTACTGGCAGAAACAAGCTGAACTCGGTAATAGAGAAGCGATCGCTCTCATTGCTGCCTTAGATAATAAGTCAATAGAAGAATTTGAGGTTGTAAAAGCTTCTGAAACCTCCGATACGCCAGCTCAAGAAACTCCCAAGGCTAAGAGTGAATTAAAGCTCATTGCCTCTGGAATTGAAATCGCTTCTAATTGGATGAAGGAAGCGGGAATAGACCCAATGGCAGTAGCCCACTGGCAGCTAAACGAGCTACAGAAGAAAGTTCCCGAACTTCATGACGTAATAACCTCAGCTCAAGCCGTAATTGCTCAGAATAGCGATTCTCCTACTGGCAAGATTGCCTCTCAACTAGCAGCCGACGTCTCGAAACAGGTTGGTGAAAAAGTTACTGCTGCTCAAATCAATAAAGCTTTACACGAACTGGGCTTTCAGGATTGGGCAAATCCTGGGAAAAATAGAGAACGGAAATTAACTGAAATAGGAAAGCAGTATGGGGTAGCACTACTAACTACATCTGCTGATGGTTGGCAAGGGGCGCAGTTACGCTGGTTTGATTCTGTTATTCCTTTGTTGTGCCAATATTTTTTCCGAAGCGCGCCGCGAAGCGGATCTCAAAGCGCTCGAACGAGCGCATGAGCGTTGCTTACCACTAAAGAATTGCTGGAACTTCTTGACGAGAAGAAAAACTAATGACACCAGAACAAATTCGCTCTCTTATCCAACAAGCAGCTAACGCCTGGATAAGTGGAAATGCAGATGCTTTTGCTTGTCTATTTCTGCCGGAGGGAGAATTTATCGTTCCCAACAACTGCTGGGTAGGAGCTGCACAAATTCGGCAAGTTACTGCTGATTTTGTTGCTTCTTACGAGGTAAAAATTGAAATCCGACGCATTATTGTTGAAAGAAATCAAGCAGTGGTGGAGTGGCATTGGCAGGACAAAGAAAAAGCAACGGGCAAGTCCACCCTTGCAGATGATGCCATTGTTGTTGATTTTCAATTTGGTCGAATTAGCCGTTGGCGGGAATATATTGATGCTACCTCACCTAAGTGCCAATCTCGCACTTAGCGAAAAGTCAGTTTGAGACAAGCGCTCGCAATCATGCGCGGCGAAAAGTGACTGCGAAAACCGCTTCTTTTACTCGCTCAGTGGTGGCAATGAGAGAGCATTTTCCCACTCGGAGATAGTCAGAGAAAGCAAATCGGCTGGTTGGTAGTGGGGTGGAATTGATTTCTGAGCTAGGGTCACGTAGGGAGCGCAGGTTAAGGCGCAACCGACTCCTCCAGGGGGGATAGTCAACTCTTTGCAGCCGACAAAAATTTCTTTGTAAAGTACGTTCTGATAGGAATTTCTACCCCGTCGTGACGTTTTTCCACGCTCGGAGGCTGACTTTTTCTATTTGCCAGTTCGTCAGCCAACGCTAAGTCATAGCCCCAAATTGCCCCGTTGAGACCGCAGAACGAGGATGCAGTCACCATGTTGATTTGACCTATGTATGCGTCGTTTTTCTCTGCTCGATCGTAAGAAACAATCCCCTCAAGCACGAAATCCATATCCGCTATCAAATGCCCTACCGAGAGTTTGAGCGTGGCAATATAACCAAGCCCACTGGCACCTGGGTTGAGATATCCAGCACAGTGAGAGGGAAAAGCGCCAATAGCTCCATTAACTACCTCAGCTAATTCCATAATTGTTCTTTTCTGACTCCACAAACCAACTCCGATAAGCACATTTGATTACTACTATTAAATTTTTTTGTCAACCTTTATTGCCATAATGTAACAAAAACGTTATATTTATTTACATAAGGTAACAAAAAGAAGTTAAGAATGTTCGCACCTATCGTCGTACTAGCTCGCACTTTTACAGGAAAAGCCAAATTCAATAAGATTCGCGGTCAAGCTATTGCACTGCACTTCTTTTGCGATTACTAATTTTTGCAATAGCGTTGGTATCGAGCGCACTACCAGACAGAACCTCATCAGAACGGCTCGCGACAACGGTAAGAGGTTAGGTTTCCTCGCTTAAGTTTCACCCTTCAAGAAAGCAGATTGAATTTCTATGGGTAATTGTTAACAAAAACTTTTAAGATAGATTTTTTCTAGCATCAGCATCGGCATCTCTCATTGACATTGAATTTCTCCTAATACAGAACCTCGGTTTGATAGCTGAGGTTTTTTGTTTGCAAGGATAGGAGCGCTCATGGCAATAAATTTGTAGGTCGGGCAACTGTTAGGCTTAACCTAGCAAGCTACCCGACCTGGGTTGATTTTCGCGCTTCGAGCGCCACCAAACCAACAAGTCCAAAGTCTCGTCAACTTGAGCCACTAACTTACCAACGAATTCGAGCGGGCGCTCGACAACACTTAGCATCAAACTATTTTTTAACGCTATTTTACGATGATTCAGTGAGACTTTTTAATTGCTCCAACAAACTCTCTATTTTTTTCCTATTTTTCCGCTCGGACCAAAGTTTTTTACTCCTGGTAAATTTTTGATATGTTTGTCGAATATCGCTAATTAGTTCTTCTGTAGACAATTGGGAGTAATCTTTACGACACTGTCCTTTATGCCGAGCAATTTTAGCTTTAATTTCATTGAGGGATAATTGCTGAGCGATCGTCTCTTCTAGCAATTGTTCTCTAAACTCTTCATCCTTAACGCGAGCTATAGTCGAACCTTTAGTGTATTCTATTTGTCCTTGCTTTATAGCTTCTAGTATCGAGGAGGGAAGATTGAGCAAACGCAAACGATTAACGACAAAAGACTCCCATTTAAGCTTTCCCAAGCTTTCAAACGTATCTTTAACGATTTGAACTTCTTGGATGATAACGTTATCATCTCCCTTATTCATTTTATAAAGCAAAGAGATAACGTCCTTTTTAGAGCGATTCAACTTCAATCGAAGCAGCTCCAATATCCCTTCAGTTTCTTCAACTGGGTTTAAATCTTCGCGCTGGAGATTTTCGACAATAGCTATGGTTTTAGCAATTTCTGGAGAAACATCTAAAAATTTAACTGGTACCTCTGTCAAACCAGCCATTTTAGCTGCTCGAAGTCTTCTTTCTCCAGCAATCAATTCTTTCTTTCGCGTGAGTAGTAGAGGTTCTAAAACTCCGTGCTGCGCGATCGAGGAAGCTAATTGCTTTAGTTTTTCGACATCGAAGTAATGTCTGACTTGCGTTGCCGGAACAATAATTTCTTCTATAGGGATTGAGGATTCACTACTAGTTTCTGGCTCGGAATCCAGAAAATCTTTAAATTTAAGAATTTTTCTCGTCATAGGTTTGGCAAAGCTTCTTTAAATAAGGACTGATAAAGTTCGGCTACTTCCACTGCTGCTGCGCCATCCAAAGTAAAAGCAGTCGCACGACTAGCAGGAGCATCTTGGATTAACTGTCGCTGATAAATTATCGTCTTAGCGAGACCTACGTGAGTATATTGTCGTAAATATTCCTTTGCTTCTTTTAATGCTCGCGTCCTTTTGGTAGCTCGATTAATAAACGCTAAACCATAAGGAGTACCGTCTTTTCTAACTTTTTGAGCGTGTTTGATATGACGAAAAGTTTTAGACGCACTATCTACATCTAAAACTCCAGGCTGCACCGGTACTAAGACTAATTCGGCACAATAAATTGCTGCTTTAGTAACTTCACCCAAACTAGCCGGACAATCAATAATCACGTACTGATAATTTTCTGCTGCATCAATAGCTAATTCAAAAAGGTTTTCTGGATCTCGCTCGACTTGGCAATTATAACCCTGTCCTTCCAACCACCGCGTACTACTTTCTTGAGAATCAGCATCAATCAATAAACTTTTACCTTTCTGACTGCACCAATGAAGTAAATGTACCGCACAAGAAGTTTTTCCCGTCCCGCCCTTTTGATTAGCTACAGCAATAACCTTTCCCATAGCTTGTATATAAAAGTAGATTCATTAACTCTACACAGCGTTAATATACTCGAATATTTTATCTGCGGACAATTAAATATTGAGTCGCTCCCGCGAGTCTGGTTTTCTGACTCTTTTGGACGCGCCAAACAATTGAAATAAAAAGCTCATATTGGAGCGCGCGCTTTAGTTATGAGTCAGGCTAGAGAAATTAAACACAATTAGTGCAGATTATCGCCTTTTGTTAACTATAGAGAAATAAATCTTCCTTCTACGTGAATTCATGTAAAGATAAATCTTGAGAACAGAACTTTCCAATACTTATGCCCTTGATCTCATCGGAGGAAATAGCAGCTCTTTCACTTCAATTGCCAGTTCCTCTGACCCAACATCCAGCGGCTGTTTATCTCGGCTCTTTGAGTGAGGGTAGCAAGCGGACTATGGGCAGTTCTTTGAATGCGATCGCCCATTTACTCACGGATGGTCAATGCGATGCAATGACTCTAGATTGGTCGAAACTGCGCTACCGTCACACTGCTGCTATTCGCACTGCTCTAGCTCAGCGATTGGAACCCGCTACGGTTAATAAAATGTTAGTGGCTTTGAGGAGGGTTCTTAAAGAGGCTTATCGGCTCGATTTAATGGACGCTAATGATTGTGCTAAAGCAACGGATTTAAAGAGTTTGAGAACGTCGGGAGCGCTAAGAGGTCGCGCTTTGAGTAGGGAAGAAATCAATCGTTTAGTTGAAAGTTGTATTTCTCTTAGTGCGATCGACCTTCGGGACGGGGCGGTAATTGCCATTCTAAGAGGTGGGGGGATAAGAAGAGACGAATTAGTAAAATTAACCACAGACGACCTCGACTTGTGTGATGGAGAATTGATTGTACGTCGGGGGAAAGGAGGCAAACAGCGCACCGTTTATCTCAATGAAGAGGCACTAACTTTTGTTAAAAACTGGTTGAAGATTAGAGGGGACGCTCCTGGAGCTTTGATTTGTCCCGTTACTAAAGGCAATAGGGTTATCGTGCGACATTTTGCCTCTGATGGGGACGGGATTTATAAGTTGTTGAAAAGACGAGCAGAAAAGGCGGGGGTGGTCGATTTTTCTCCCCACGACTTTCGACGCACGTTTTGCTCGGAACTGTTAGATGACGAAGATTTATTTACCGTGCAGGATTTGGCTGGTCACGTCTCTTCTGTAACTACTAAAAAGTACGATCGTCGAGGAGAAGCGAGGAAGCGAAAAGCAGTGAAGAAGTTAAAGTTGAGGTAGTGGCGCACAGCGAAGCGGATCGTGCGCGAGATCGTCTGTTGTGTATGTTAGAAGAAATATTAGGATAGTTTTTTAAGAAGTGCGTTACTTTTAATATACAGAGGATGGCGGGGATGACCCTTTTTGGTAATTCCCAGACAATAGAGGTTGGAGAAATTAGCTAGTTGTTCGAGTACGGTTTGATTTCGAGCGTTCAAACTGCCTGCGTTACCCGAAAAGATGTCTTTATTTTTTATAGAGAAGCCCTTTTGTTTTAACCGAGGTCCCGAGAGATGTATTTATTTTTTATAAAGTAGCCCTTTTACGATAACTTTACTACTTCGTTTATGACTTAACTACTATGAAGGGCTACTTTATAAAAAATAGAATTATTGTAACCCTTCGCAAATAACTTATCGGTATAGAGGGCTTCTCTATAAAAAATAGAATCATTGTGACCCCAAGCCAAAACCACCACTTTAGCTTCTGATACAGCTCGTTGAATGTAGCGATCGTTATCTTGACCTACAGGATCTTCTACCAGATGCAGTTTTTTGGGGTCAGAAGTACGATAAGCAAATAGGTTGACTACTTCGAGGAAACCATAACTCCAAGAAGAAGCGAAATTAATGCAGCGTCTAATAGTTGGGTCGTCAACGGTAGCATCAGCGCGGCTGGGATTGAGCATGATAAAAGTTATTTTGGGAGCATTAGCATCCCACTCTCGCCATAAAGAGTAGCGGTAAAGTCCTGTTGGGTCTATTAGCGCACCTTTTTTCACGTTAATGAATAGAATCGTCTATCCACCCACAGCGATCGCATTTCAAATATTATAAGTACAGCCGACGACCATAGCGGTTAAAAACATAATGACGACCGTAACGATCGATAAATATTCTTCGACCCTCGCGATCGTATCTAACTCGTCCCGTTGGATACCGATATATTCTTCGACCGTAACGGGAAGGATACCGATATATTCTTCGACCGTAACGAGAAGGATACCGATATATTCTTCGACCGTAACGGTTAAAAACATAACGGCGACCGTAACGATCGACAAATACTCTTTGATGAGCAATTAAAGTAGTAGAATTTAACAAGGGCGAAAAATTTTCTTGCTCGTTAATTTGAGGAGCTTTGGCTAATACTGATGTTGAAAATAGAGTAACAAACAGAAGAATAAATCCAATAAATTGGCTAGTTTTTAAAGAAAAGTGGGATAAAGACGGATTAATTTTCATTTTCTTTCCTCCCTTTATTCATATAAGTGCTTCAACATTATTCGCAGAGAGAAAGTCTCGTAGAGCAAAACTTTCTACCCAACGTGGATGAGGAATTTATTGGTAACAACACTTATATATTTATAGAGAACTTTCAACACTAAAAAGTTCCAGGCTTTTAGATTAAACAGAATCGTCTATCCAGCCACAACGAGGGCAATCCCAGTGAACCAGAGGAGGATTGTTTCGCGCCGCGAAGCGGATCTCTTCGAGATCGAATTTATAGCTGCATTGAGGACAAACACCCGTAAAGAAGGGATGATTATCTAATATTTCTAATTGTTCTTCTTTTGTGTATCGAGAAGGTTTATTGGGAATAAGTTGTCCGTCGTAGAACGAATAACCTTCTGGTGTCCATAATTCCTCTTCGGCTGCATTAGGATCTGGTCTGAAGTCCAAACAGCGATCGGTACTAACGCCATTAGGATGTACTGCGCAGATTAGATGTGGGTTGTGGGCGTAGAGGAGGCATCGATCGCACTCAGGAATCTTCATATCTATATGCTGACGTACTTCGGTACTCGCGATTTTAATAACTTAACCAGTTCTGGATCCATATATTCGTACTTGTCTGGTATGTCGAGAACTGCGAGCTTCTTTCCCTTCAGTTGCTCCTTAAATTTCTGGGCGATTTTGTGGCGATGGGATTTTTCCATTACGAGTATAGCGTCAGCCCATTCGATTAAGTCTCCAGTTACAGGTGTTTCTGCATCTTTATTGGTTCCCGCTGAAATCGCTTCAACATTAGGATATTCTGCAAACACTATTTCAGCCGTCGGGCTGCGCAGGCGATTTTCGCTACAAACGAAGAGGAGGTTCATATTATGTCGAGCGCATAGTAGATGGAAGAGGAGACAGCGATAAGCCTTCAGTATAGCTTCGTTTACTCGCTCGGATAATTTACGATCGTTGGCTCGATCCATATCTCTTTGGTTTGGGGATTTGCTCTCGTACCTATTGGTTGGGAGCGCCAATGTCCTCTTCTATAACCGACTTTTATTTTATAATTTCTTTGCTTTCCAGAAGCATTAATTCTATTCGACCTTTTAACAGAATAATGTTTTCCTATCCACAAAGGTCTTCTTTTCGCATTAGAAGTATTATTACCAAAGCCTTTAACTTGAGAAAAACTCTGAGTTTCTATTTCCTTAAAATCTTTGAAATGATAAGAGTACAATAAGACTTGATAGCACAAAGAAGTTATCGTATCTGTAAACAAAGTTTCAGAGTCATGCTCGAAACTACCGTCAAACAAATAAACACTATCATCAACAGAAAACTCGCCTATATTATTAAGATCTGATGGTTCAAAAGTTCGAGCATAAACTGAACCATCATCTAGCACGGCGACCCAGTTTACCTTATCAATATCTTGCGTACCTGCCATGTCTAAATTGATTGTAGTTGCTCCATTCCTAATCGTTAAATCTTCTCTGATTTCTCCAGCATAAAGATAGTCGAAATAGAGCCACTTCAAATCTTGTCCGTCTGGAGACTCAATTAGACCTGTTGGTATCATTATTATTCCCCTAGGAACGAACGGTCTAAATTTAAATTCTGACCCTTGGTAGCTGGGTCATTAAAAGAGATTCGGCAAGGCTTTTTTCTAACCAATAAATGGGGACAATTTCCGAAAATATATAACCAGCAGCAATAGAAGCACAACTTTGGGCGAAATCTTCAGTTTTTCCTTTGACTAAGATTTCTATACCGTAAAGCTGAACTGCCATCCATTTGCCAACATTTTTAACGTCCGCATATCCTTTGACGCGGGGATAATTTAACTTATTAGTTATTTTTTTATAGTAATTGGTCTTCTTAATTTCGGTAAAAAAAGCTCTTTCTTTCAGATCGCGCCCTGCGGGATCCGCGTAGCGGATCGCTCTTTTTTATCCCAATATTGATTAATTGGTTGGTCGGGAAGGTAATGTCATTAAAATTTGATGTTAGTATTCTACAGTAAAGAATATAATTACTACATAAAGAATGGAAAAAATTAACTTCATCTGAGTTAACGATCGTCCAGTTATCTTTTAGAAGTATGGTAACAACTCAACAAAAAACTTCCACTATTAAAGCCCTCTTTATGGGACAAACCGATCTTCGTACAGGACTGTGGTTTCCCATTAAAAAAATGACCTGGAAATATATTAATGGGGAATATCTCGATTGTGTAACTAGGTTTACTGTTGGCGCACAGAAGTTGCAAAGTATGTACCCAAACGATCCCTATTTGATTACTTTTGGGAGTTTGGAGCGGGTGAGAGTCGCTCGAAATCTAAGTAGTTGTTCCTTCGCTAATAGAATGCCCGTCAATCGTCCTGTCGAGCCACAAATGCTAGAAGTTTTAGGACTAGACCCTAACTCCCCTGTCGATCCAGTAGAGTACGTATCTCGCAGTGGTGGCTACCGTCACGGAGATAACAACGATTTGTTTCCAGAGGTAAGAGCCGATGAGAATGGGAATTATAATTTTTATTTCCGACCCGTGAGTTCTTATCAATTTGCCAGTTTGACAAAGCCCGATCTAAATAGTGTGGTTAAAGGCGATCGAGTAAGAGCGATTATTGGTGAAAGCAAAACAAAGCTTCAATGTCAAAGTGAAATAATTGGTTCGACACCAGGTTACATTAACGAACTAATCAAGCAATATCAGGATGCTTTAGAAATAACTATTGAGAAAGTCAATCGTAATGTACCTGTTGAATATCAATTTTTATGCAAAGCTAGACTAGATAATTTGAAAGGTAAGCCTTTTAGCGAGATGGAATATCAACCAATTATTGCTCGCTAGTCGTGGCGAGCGATGGAATCCTACACTATTTATCAATTCGATCTCGATCGAGTTCGGTGGAATGAAGAACTAGATGGAATCCTCCCTAAAGGTTGGACAGAAACAGAATTGGGAAGAGCTTTATTCAAACAAGCCAGTACTAGTGAAAGCAAATTCACTGCTAATAGAAGTGACTGGAGCGAGAAAGTAGTTTGGGAATTGACTAAACTATTAAAACTACCTGCTGCTAGATACGAATTGGCTGCGGTGATAGATGGGGACAAAGAAATTCCAGGATCTATCTCCATAGATTGCTCGCTCGTCGGAGATGAAAAACGCTATCCAATAGAAGAGCTGCTCGTCAGTACCATGCCTAAATACGATTTTCCTGAAGATTACACCATTGGCAATACAATTAAAGCCTTAGCAAAGATCGATGTTCGATTGCCGCCTAATTACGAAAGACCTCTTTCATAAATATTTTGTGATATACTTAAAGATTGTTTCGTTCAAGTAGAAGGGCGGGCGATCGAGGGCTGGAGTTAGCGATCGAGGGCTGAAACTGGCGATCGAGGGCTGGAGCTAGCGATCGAGGGCTGAAACTGGCGATCGAGGGCTGAAACTGGCGATCGAGGGCTGAAACTGGCGATCGAGGGCTGAAACTGGCGATCGAAGACTGGAACTGACGATCGAGGGCTGGAGTTAGCGATCGAGGGCTGAAACTGGCGATCGAAGACTGGAACTGGCGATCGAAGGCTGGAGCTGGCGATCGAGAGCTGGAACTGGCGATCGAGAGCTGGAACTGGCGATCTCGGAGCACCGTGCGGCGCGCCAGGGAAGAAAAATTGACATCAAAAATTGATTCAGTCATTGATTAATTCCTGAATTTTATCGATATATTTAATTTTTTGTTTCAATTTATCTGGCTAATTCGTAATTATAAATACCCGCAATTAAATTACTTCTCAAGCCAAATCTGCGATGACGATTTCTATATGTATCGGATAAGATTTTAAAGATTTTTAAACAACGATTAACGTGCTCAACAACAATTCTTAAGCGATTTAATTCACGGTTATATTTTTTTTGTTCTTTCGTTAATTTAGCCCCTCGTGGTTTTTTAATAGGAGTTTCACTTAAATGATGAATTTTAGCTATTCCTTGATAGCCGAATGCCGCTAAGTTAACCTCAAATCCTTAATTTATGGAGGGGAGTAGGCAGTGGGGAGTAGGGAGTGGTGATAGGAAGTTGTCGGGGCTAAAATTTATATCCAGAGTACAATTTAAGCAGTTTCTTCCCCACTCCCCACTCCCCACTCCCCACTCCCCAAACACCAACTAATTCAATGCTTGCAACGATAACTTAGCGGCATTCCCTTGATAGCCTTTATCGGCTATCATTCTAATTGTTTTCCCGAGTTTTATATTACTATTTTTAAAAATCTTAAAATCATGAATTCTTCCTCTTCCATGCTCTAAACATATTATTTTCTTTGTTTGTCGGTCAATTAAAACTTGAATCTTTAAAGTATGTTCTTTTTGTTTTCCACTGTAAAAATCTTTTTGATTAGAAGATGGTCTTTGGATAGAACACTCCATTACATCAACAACAACATCCCGAGCGCCAAGAGAGGGAGCTAATAATTCTTTCCTTGTGGAAAATATTATTTATATTAAGGAAGTCCTTATCGATAACTTATTTACTTCGTTTTTAACTTAACTGCTTTATGAGGACTTCCTTAATATAAATATATTCAGTTCCTGGCAAGCTAAATTTTCTAGATTTTATTAAAATATTTTCAATTTTTTTAACAATTCTAAAAGCAGTACTTTCTGATATTTTATAGCTGATAGCCAAACGTAGATATGTGGGATATTCTCGCAAATATTGTAATGTTAATAATATCTGTTTTTTAACCCCTAATTTTGGAGGAGCACCTGATTTTTTTTGTTTTTTTTATTTTTTTATATTCTTTTTTTACTAATCGAACCATTTCTTGAAAAGTTTGACGTTGAACACCAATTAATCGTTTAAAATCTGAAGCTGATAGTTTGCGCAGTTGTTTATCTTCCATTTAAACCTCAATATATAAAATTTACTATTATAACATAAAAAAATTATGAAAGAGGTCTGAAGTACCCGATGGCATCAAAGATGGGGTCGATATGTTTGTTGGAATAGTCATGCTCGATGCTTGGATTGGAAATAGCGACCGTCACGACCGCAACTTAGAAATAGTCAAAAGCGCGGATGGTAGTGTTTATTTATCTCCAGTTTTCGACAATGGAAATAGTTTAGGAGCAACAGAAAAACCAGAAGTTAGGGCATCTATATCAGTATCTGATTACAGTAAAAGATACAATGAAGCTTGTTTTACATCTGGAGAAAGAGAGTTAACGGGATTTGATACCTTTGAAATAGCAGCTATGATTAGACCGCAAGCATCAATAGTTTGGCTCGAAAAACTTTCATTAATAACCTCTCAACAGATCGACCGAATATTTGAAAAAATTCCGAACGAGCGCATAAGTATAGATGCCAGGTTATTTGCTAAACAGTTATTAAAATACAATTCATACGAGCTTTTGAATTTGTCTCGATAACTAATGAGGAATGACCCTTATGTGCGATACTTTTGTTGCTTTACCAGATGCAACTATCAATGGAGACGTAATTTTTGGGAAGAATAGCGATCGACCCTCTGGGGAAATTCAAGATGTAGTCGTCATCCCCTCTCAAACTCATCCCACTGGAGCAACTCTCGAATGCACCTACATTACAATTCCCCAAGTAGAGAAAACCTTAGCCGTAATTCTTTCCGTACCTAAGTGGATGTGGGGTGCGGAAATGGGGGCTAATGAGTGTGGAGTAGTTATTGGTAATGAGGCTGTTTGGACGAAGGAACCATTACGAAACAGCGGTTTATTGGGCATGGATTTGGTAAGGTTGGGTCTGGAAAGGGGGAAAACAGCGCTCGATGCTTTGAAAGTTATTGTCGAGTTGTTGGAGAAGTACGGGCAAGGGGGTAACTGCGCCGAACACTTCTCGATGAACTATCACAACTCTTTTTTGATAGTCGATCGTACTGTTGCTTGGGTACTGGAAACTGCTGGGTTATATTGGGTTGCCGAACGAGTAACTAGTGGCACGAGATCTATTTCTAATAACCTCAGTATTAGGAATGCTGGTACTATTAGACATCCCCAAGTAATTCAATATGCGATCGATAACCAATGGTGTAAAAGCGAAGATTTTGATTTTGCGAGGGATTTTAGCGACGGAGAAGTTAGTGACGTGCCATCGCCAAATTCTAGGGAAGGTAGGGTCAGGCAATTATGTCAATTTAATAGAGGAAATTTTTCTGTAGAAACTGCTAAGTCAATTTTACGGAACCATGAAGGCAACATTTGTATGCACGGGGACTTTGTAAGTGCAGCAAGTCAAATATCTTCTTTATCTGAAGCTGGAGACTTTCACTGGTTTGTCGAGCGACCAAATCCCTGTCAGCACGAGTACAAACAAATATCTTTTCCAACTATATCGTTAGTTAATCGATAAAAGCGATCGCTATGGCTAACATCTTTAACTTACCTGCATCCCTTCCTGACGAGGAATTATTCGAGACTCTGCTGAAGAGTGAGAATGTTCTAATCGAGCGTATTATCTCAACGGGACAAACTACGCCACCAGGCAAATGGTACGACCAAGAAAAGGATGAATGGGTGATTCTTTTACAAGGAGAAGCCGAGCTATCTTATGCTGACGGTTCTACAATTAAACTTTCAGCAGGAGATTATATTTTTATCCCAGCTCGTCAGAAACACCGCGTTGACTACACCAGCTCTGAGCCTCCTTGTATCTGGTTAGCAGTTCACGACAACAATAGGACATAGTAGTGGGAGTTATTTCTCTGGTGCAACAGATGAATCTTAAAATCCTTTCTGCTGCGATCGCCTTCATCCTACTTGCTTGTCAACAGACTAATTTGCCAGAATGTACCAAAACTGACTGTAATTGCTCGGATTTCGCTACCCAAGAAGAAGCTCAAAAAGTCCTCGATAAATTCCCCAAAGACCCATATGGACTGGATAGAGACGGTAACGGCGTTGCTTGCCAATCTTTACCGAGGGCGAAGGAAAAGACAAACGCTCCTTTTCAATTCGTCGAACCCAACCCGCATCTAAAGTTTGGCAATCCTAGCGATGCTAACGATAAGGACTTGAACAACTATCTGATGAAAAAGCCCCAGTACGCCTTATCTTATAACTGCGATCGACGAATTCCGAATTGGGTGAGCTGGCAGTTAAATAAAACGTGGTTGGGAAGTGTCGATCGCTCTAACGATTTCAGACCAGACCCAGGTTTACCCCAGAGCTGTTACGCCGTTACTCCTAATGACTACAGGCGTAGTGGATACGATCGAGGACACATGACCCCCAGTGGCGATCGAACCTCAAATAAAGAAGATAACAGCGCTACGTTTTTGATGACTAACATAATTCCCCAATCTCCTCCTAATAACAGGGAAGTATGGAGAGAATTGGAAACATATAGCCGAGAATTAGTCGATCGAGGGAAAGAGCTTTATATTATTGCTGGATGGGAAGGTAAACAGAAAGCGATCGCTGGTAAAGTTACAGTTCCCAAATACAACTGGAAAGTTATTTTGATACTGGATAAACCAGGCGGCAAAGTAACAAAAACCATTGGCTTTTGGATTCCTAACGACAATAGCGTAGCTAGAAGTGATTGGAAAGATTATATAGTTTCGGTAGATGATATTGAGAGAAAAACTGGCTATGACTTCTTTTCTAGCGTTCCTAAGTCAATACAAAGTCAAATAGAGAGCCAAGTTTATAAATAAGAAAGATTGAGATAATTCATGGTTTTTATATTCTCAAAAATAATTAGGAAAATATTTCTGCCGCTAATAAATAATTGATGAATAACAAAATAACGATCGCTATTGCTTTTATATTTTTTTCCCTATCATTTACCGTAGTAGGAATTTTTTCTGCCAGATATAAGAAAAACACCACCGCCGATTATTTATTGGCAAGTCGAAATGTGAATCCTTGGTTGACGGCGCTATCAGCAATGTCTACTGGACAAAGCGGCTTTTTGTTTACCGGACAAGTTGGTTATGCCTATGTTAAGGGTATTTCTGCTATTTGGCTGGTAATTGGGTGGGCGCTCGGCGATTATCTCGCTTGGTGGTTGGTGTTTAAAAAATTACGACAAATTTCTGAAGAAACCAATTCGGAAACGGTTTCGGCTTTTTTGGAGCCAATTCCAAGTGGTTTTCCCTGGATTAAGACAATAACAGCCCTAATTACTCTGGCTTTTTTGGGTTCTTACGCTGCGGCCCAGTTGGTGGCGAGTAGTAAAACACTTCATGCGGTATTTGGTTGGAATTATTACTGGGGAGCAATTGTTGGGGCGGCGATTGTGGTTATTTACTGCTTTTCTGGGGGAATTCGCGCTGATATTTGGACGGATGCTATCCAGTCGGTGGTGATGATTGTTTCTTTGATCTTGCTGTTGGTAACGCTTATTTCTAATAGTGGCGGAATCGAGAATATTTGGACCCAATTAGAAGCGCTCGATTCCAACCTAGTTCGAGTTTTTCCGTCGAATTTAGCTTGGGGTTTTAGCGCTTTTTTTGTCGGTTGGTTAGTAGCGGGGTTTGGGGCTGTGGGACAACCTCACATTGTTGTTAGAGCCATGGCGATCGATTCGGCAGAAAATATGGGTTTGGCTCGAAATCTTAAGACTTTATGCGGTTTGATAACTTCAATAACTGCTATTTCTATTGGACTTGCAGCAAGAGTGTTTTTGCCAGAATTGGCAGAAGGAGGCGATCCAGAATTGGCACTGCTGTATTTATCTGCCGACTTGTTACCAGCCGTTTTGGTGGGATTGATGCTGGCGGGTTTATTTGCGGCTATTGTTTCAACTGCTGATTCTCAAATTCTTTCTTGTTCGGCAGCGCTAACGCAAGATCTGTTTCCCAAAATGGCTAAATCCCATAAATTTGCTAAGTTAGGGACTTTAACGATTACCGCAGTTGTTTTAATTATTGCTCTATCGGAGAATGAAAGCGTTTTTTCTTTGATTATTTTTGCTTGGTCGGTATTAGCTTCGGGCCTCGGTCCGTTATTGGTAATTCGCGCTTGGCAAAAACCAATCGATACTCCTGTAGCTGTCGCCACGATCTTTGCTGGAACTGTTACTGTTTTAATCTGGAATTTGGTTTTAAAACTATCGAATGCCCTTTATGAAGTCTTACCAGGTATGGCTGCTGGTTTTTTAGTTTATGCTTTAGCTTTATTACTTTATCCTAAATTAAGGAAATAATGGTTCTGTTGTAAAAACTATTCAGTTCGGAATTGAGCTGGCTCAGAAGGTCAATAAAATTAATTTTAAGACTATACATAAAAAAATTCCCCCTGTCCTGCAGAGAGAGGGATTAATCTACTGGAGAAGACATCTTTTAGTTTTTTGAATTCAGAGTATCTGAAGTTTTTTGTGTAGCTAGAACCAAAGCAAAAGCACCTAAGAATCCTATAAATATGAAGGGAGCTACAGTATCTATTAAATCTAACTCTTTTTTGTTTTCTTCGACTTTGAGATTATTATTTTGAGCGAATTCTATTGTTTTTGTTTTATTTTGGATTAAATTTTTATTTGTAATTGTTTCTGCTTTGACTGAAGAAGTAAAGGCTCCAGTCCATAAAGTAATGCCAGTTAAAGTTAAAATTAGTGAGTTAGTTAGTTGCTTTTTCATTTTTTTATTCCTCTAGATTTTTTATTATTTGTTTTATCTAAGGTTTGGTTTTGAGCTGGTTTTCTCTTCTCTTGTTTCTTATTATTCATCTATTTCTTTGGTTTGTAAGTAAGAAAAAGTATAGAAAAGTATAGAAAAAAGTATGGTCTCTGAAAGCAGAATAATATCTGACGCTTTTGGTATCGAATGCTACTTTCTGCAAGATTATTTCGGCACAATACAGATATACTGTGGTTTGGTCAGTATATTAGTTCTAATATGATGTGGTTAAAATACGGTGTTGCCAGAAATGGAAGTCTTTTAACGATCGAGGAAGTATCTTCAGGAAAAACCGATCTCCTCTGTCCGTTCTGCCTCAGTCCCCTAATAGCCAAGAAAGGGAAAATTAAGCAGCATCACTTTGCTCATTTAGGAGGACAAACCTGTTTGAGAGTTAAAAGGGGTCAAATTCCTTCCCTGCCACTTTACGATAATTTCCACCTTCAACTCAATGCCCAGCATTTTCAACTGGTAAAACAGCTTTGGCGAGAATATGCTGACAGTCCTCACGCGATCGTCTACGTACCTTTTGCTTTGCAGCTCAAAAAGTTGTTTGAGAGAGTGGAGGGCGGTTATCGGTTTACAGATCTCGGAAAAATTCCAGTTGGCGGACTGTCTTTGTCTAGTTTTAACCAGGTACAAGAACCGATGATAGTCGATCGACTGACTGAATTAACTAATTCTGTTGCCGTTGCTTCTGGCATTAACTCTGTCAGGTTACAAGAGAAATTAGGAGACCTAAAAATATATCAACTTCAGATACAACGCATTCTCCAACTATCTCTATACTTTTTGGAAATTAAAGCAGACGGTCAAACATTTCACAAGATTGGCGTAACTAGAAGAACGATGGGCGAGCGTATACCAGAAATAGAACGAGATTTAAAACAACATTATCGAGCGATTTCGATCTTCGTGCTGGGAACGTGGAAACATAGAGGAAATGTGGAGCTATATTTCAAACATCGCTACAAAGACTTTAATTATAAAATTGGTAAATTAACTGAATATTTTAAGTTTAAAGACATCGAGCGAGTCAAATACGATCTAGAACAAATGCAGCCGAAGATATTAAGCGATCTCGCAGAGATCCGCTTCGCGGCGCGAGAATTAACTATTTACCAAAGTTCGGCAACGCCTGTTTTAAATTGAGAATAGATTTATTGTTTAAGTATAATTGTACTCATATTATAAATTAATATTAATTTTCAAGTCTTTTGTTTTTCTTATGTCCAAAACCTTAGAAGTAATGGGACTAACTGGAGTAGTAGAGCGATTAACATATCACTCGACTGAATCTGGGTATACAGTTGCCCGCCTAAAAGTACCTAAATTCTCCGACCTAGTAACGGTAGTAGGTAGTTTTGCCAATATCCAGCCAGGACAAACGCTTAGAATCAAAGGTTATTGGAAAGAACATCCTCAATACGGGCAGCAGTTTAACGCACTCGAATATACCGAAACCTTACCCGCAACAATCACTGGAATCCAGAAATATCTCGGTAGCGGATTAATAAAAGGTGTTGGACCAGTTTATGCAAAAAGGATAGTCGAGCATTTTGGGTTAGAGACTTTAGAAATAATTGAAAATGAAACGACGCGCCTAATCGAAGTTCCAGGTATTGGTAAAAAGCGGGTCGAGACAATATCAAAAGCTTGGGTAGAACAACTTGCTATCAAAGAAGTGATGGTCTTTCTAACCAGCCATAATGTTTCTACTACTTACGCAGTCAAGATCTATAAAAAGTATGGAGACAAATCGATCGCCACTGTCACCAACAACCCTTACCAGCTATCCGAAGATATATTCGGGATTGGCTTTCTCACTGCCGACAAAATCGCTACAAACATCGGCATATCTCCGTGGTCTAAATTTCGCTATCGTGCTGGCATACTCCACGTACTAAAAGAAGCAGCAGAAAACGGACATTGCTTTTTACCCCAGCCAGAATTAATTACTGGTGCTTTAGATAAATTAACCACCACGGAACATACCGCTGAAGCGAATGGTATTACTGCTGTAATCGAAGACTTAAAATCCACAGAAGACTTAATTGTGGAATTGGCAGGAGATATGCCCCTATGTTATCAACCAACCTACTACCATACAGAAAACAATTTATCTAAATTAGTACTAAAGTATCTAAATAATCCAATTACAGTAGATATCGAGCGCGTCCGTAACTGGATCTCTAGATTTACTGCTAGCCGTAAAATTTCCTTATCTCCACAACAACAAACCGCAGTAGAAATGGCGGCGAAATCGAGAATAATGATACTGACTGGCGGTCCAGGTGTAGGAAAGACTTTTACGACTAAAACGATCGTCGCTCTATGGAAAGCAATGGGGAAGTCGATCGCCGCTGCAGCACCCACAGGAAGAGCAGCACAAAGGTTGTCCGAACTAACTGGAATAGAAGCACTTACCTTACATCGGTTGCTGGAATTCGATCCGAAAACTATGAGCTTCAAAAGGGATAAGCACGATCCTTTACCTCAAAATGCGATCGTTATTGACGAAACCTCAATGCTGGATTTATTTCTAGCTCATTCTCTATTGAAAGCTATATCCAAAGAAGCTCAAATCCTTATGGTTGGAGATGTGGATCAACTCCCCTCTGTGGGTCCAGGTCAAGTATTAAAAGACTTGATAGATTCAGGTGTTATTCCACTAGTACGGTTAACTCAGGTTTTCCGTCAAGCATCAAATAGCGCGATCGTTACCGTGGCTCACCAAATTAATTCCGGTACATTTCCTAATATCGAAGTTATTTCCGATAACCCGAGTAGCAATTGTTTGCTCCATAGTGGCGGGACATTACCAGAACATGGTGTTCAATTAATTGGGGAATTGGTTAGAAGTTTTATCCCCAAACAGGGTTTTAATCCCACTACAGATTTAATGGTGTTGTCTCCCATGACCAGAGGTGTAGTAGGAACGAGAAACTTAAATAAAGTCTTGCAAGAGTTAATTAATCCTCCCCATGTGAACAAAGCTCAAGTTACTAGGGGCGATCTAATTTTTCGAGTAGGCGATCGTATTATCCAGCTCAAGAACGATTACCAGAGGGAAGTTTTCAACGGCGACTTGGGAATAATTGATACGATCAATACTGAAGAACAAGAAGTTATTGTTGACTTTGAGCGTCGAAAAGTTAAATACGATTATGCAGATTTAAATGAAATTAACTTAGCGTTCAGTACGAGCATACATAAGTCGCAAGGCTCAGAATATCCTGTGGTGATTCTCCCTCTGTATATGAGCCATTACATGATGTTATCGAGGAACTTGTTTTATACCGGTTTAACCAGAGCTAAAAAGTTAGGCATTATTATTGGGAGTAATAAAGCGATCGCTATTGCCACTAAAAATTATCAACAGCAGGAACGCTATACTCGCTTAGCATTGAGATTAATCGAAAAAGATACTTTTTAGGAGATCATAAAGGTAGAGGACTGCTTACTGACTAGGACAGGGAGGTTTCTTATGATAATTAACAACTCTCCCCATGATTTATGCTGTATCGATCTAGAAATGGAAGCAATTGCCAGATTTCGCTCCTTAGTTCCATTTTTACCCAAACAATGTCGGGTGTTTCGGGTGCTAGAGAAAGAATGCCCGATACTTTGCCTGGATTTTACAGATTGTCCCGCAGAACTGCCCAGTAATTTGACCGATTTTGCTTTTTTACTAGCATTATCTTCTCATTACCTGAGATTGGCAGACATCTTAATGTTTAAGGTCAATGATGAGATTGTAGCAAGAACAACCAGATCTGAATTTGAAGCCAATTGAAAGTTTAAGGGCGCTTCTGAATAAGAGAGTTACTCTGGTTCGGAGATTGGAGATATATTTAACTCTTTATATCCAGTTTCACAATCAAATATCCGTTTGAATCTTAATTCGGGTATCGAGACAACGATTAACTCAAGGGTTGTATACACTTGACATCCATAGACGAGATGACCCCCAATACACTCGCCTTGGGAATTAGCAACGGAAAGATGCAAATGAACACCATCTTCCCCAATAGTTCCCGAAAGCGTCAAAAGTTCGTGCTTGCCTGACAATTCCGTACTCGTTTTTTCGTTTGCCAATCGCAAACATACTTTGGATAAACTACCAACCGCACCAATTACGGCACCAGCACAAATCTTTTCTCTCTTGGCAAAATCTTCGAGTTCTCGTCGAACATCTGAGCCAGGTCGTAGTCTCAAAGCTAAGGTTTCAAGCGTCCCTCTTTCATTCATCATTTTTTCGTATTGGTTTTTACCGATACAAGCCTCTCAACTACAGAGCTAGTAACGAGTAAAGTTATTTCCAAATAGCCGAATTTTAGCTCAATCGAGCGAGATAAAAATGAAAAGATTATCTATTGTTTTGTTTGTCTTTGTATTTACGATCGTAGTAGCCAGTCCCGTTCAAGCGCAGATGGCAGATGTGCCTAATTTTGATAGCTTTGGCAATTTTCGCTCAGCTTTTGTTATGGGAAATGCTGGCAGGTATCAACATCGCCAGTGGCTTGTAGTAGATACAGATTCAGCAGGACTAAATTGTCGCGATTCTAGAAACAACGTTATTTTAACTCTTAGTTATGGTTCGGTGATTGATTCTGTTTTCGATCGTCCTCGCTCGGATGCCATCACAGTACGAAGTGGTCAGCCTTGGTTAAAAGCCGAGGTCAGCTTACTAGATGTACAGCGTCGGATTACGGATGAAATTGCCGAAACTTACATATGTTATGTTCGCGCCAACACTAAATACATTGCTCCAATCAATCTTGATTCACAGTTAAATCGAGTCAATTAACTATTTTTAATGGAAAGAGAAATTTCGCCCATGGGCGAAATCTGTAACAAAGGGTCAACTCTCTTCAGTGTGAGATTTATTTGCCAAACGGCTGCCCGTACCACTGCCAGCATTCTTTATTAAATGGCGATCGCCACTTGAGAATTAATTCTTTTTCCCATTGTCTGAGGATTTTCTTGTTTGGCGGTACTCGATGCCAGAAAGCAGATACAATCGCTTCCTCCAGATCGTAGCGGCGATGTAACTCAATATATTTTAAGATGTAATCTTTAACGTAATGTACTCCCTTCCACCTTTTAGCTGCGGTAAGTTTGGTTTCTCCCACGTATAGCAATAGTGGCACGGCATTATCGATAACAAAATAGATACAGCCAGTATCGATATTATCTACTAATCCCTGTGGTTCTGGCATTCGGTAGAATAAGGCACTGTGCAGTTTCAAGGAGAATGGGTCAATATCGTCAGGACTGCCATAGGCTTGAGGAAGATTAAACAGTTCGTTCTGCTGCGGTTGTTGAGTATTTCTTACCTGCTGCTGGTACTTGAAGATGCGAGACTTCCAACGCACTAAGGCATCTTTATCCATCACCAGTTGTTGTTGTCTGGGTGGGAGTACGCGGTCTTTAGTCTCGAAGAGATTGAGTTGTTCGGACAAGTTTGTGTTTCGGGGAAAAGAGGTTTGTTTATTTTATTATGATTTTGCCTGGTCGATCGCTAGTGCTACCTGATTACTTTCCAACTATTCTCGATCTTGTTCGTACCCAATGACATTACCTTTTTCATCCGTTATAGCAATTTTGCCATCTTGGTTTATTAAAATCTCATTACCATTTTCATCTTCTTCTACTCTCAGCACGACTACATTATCAACACTTTCCCATTCTTGAACTGTAAAACCTGCTTCAGTTTCATCGGGATACCTTTTCGCCATCTCTTCCCATGCTTCCTCAGCACAGTTAGCTCTGATGTAATATCCTTGGCGGGGAACTAAATCGTCACGACCAATGCAGTCATGCTGGTAAAGAGCGTTGCGAGTACACCTGTATTCTTTCTTTTCCACGAGTTTTACCTCTTAAAAGCCCTTACCGTATTCTAAAGTGGTAAGCCAGAAACTAATGCTGCACTGGTCGTTAGGGAAGGAGTATGTCACCGACTACTAATTTAGACTCAATTAAAAAACCAATCAAAAAAACAAAAGCTTACAAAGCGATCGGCAAAAACATTAATTATCGCTCGGTAAAAGGTTATCCTAATACCCAAAATATAGCTGTTAATTTAGCAGCTCAAGTTTTCTTAGCTGAAGAATATGTACGTCGAGGTTTACCACAAGAATTTGCTAAGACAGCAGAAAGTAATCCAGCTCAAATCTTGTTATACGCCGCTAAAAAGGTAGAAAGAGAGCTTACTCCTTGCTACTGGTTAGCCTCAGAATTGTCAGAGTCTTTAAAAGTAACAGATATTCCCGATAACTGGTCGGGTTTAAAGCCTTTCGTCAATAGAGGGATTTTCTTGTTGCCTAAAAACTGTCTCGAATATTCTGAATTTGGAGAAAATGAAGGAATAGACTGGTTATATTTTGAAGTATTAACAGCTCTAGAAAATCTGAATATTAGTAAATTTTCGCCAGGGGATACTACAATTCTTTGGTGTTCTAGTAGCGAGAGATTGAGTATTTTCTACGGAACGATCGATCTTCACAGCCAAGATAATTCTTTAGCAATCGAAGGGCAACATTCAAAAGACTATAAAGAGCTAGTCGAACAAGTTAATAAACTTTTACTCAATACAATGCTCGTGCTTAACTATAAACCAGATTTACTTGAAATTGGAGAAAGTGAGTCATTAGGCGTAGGATTTGGTAACTTAGGTAAACTCCCCTCTTCTGTTCCTAGAAACCCTGTTTGGATAGGGAAATCCTATTCTGGGGTCAAAGAATATCTTCAGCGAGAGAAGAAACTAGTAAGAGACCCAAGAGCGCATATTAGACGAGGACATTGGGCAAGAAGAAGACACGGAACTAAAGAAGACTGGCAATATCAATGGCATTGGATTGAACCTACTTTAGTTAATTATGTTGAATAAAGCGCTCGAGATAGCAAAAATAGCTCAAGCTCATAAAGGACAAGTCGATCTGATAAGGATAGAGAAAGGATTAGGATCTACAAAAAAACTATTCCAAAACTAAAGAAGAAAGCGCGAAAACTATGACTAGAAAAAGAAGAACAAAACAAGAAAAAGAACAGCAAAAAAAAGAGGCGGTAGCTGTTGCTCAAGCTAAGTTTTTTGGTGGCATCACTTATCAAGAAGCGTCGGAAGTCTTCAAAACTTTAGCAATATTAGCTCAATTTCCTGGTGCGAACCCTCCAGAACCACTTCAAGGTAAGACGGTAACTTGGTCTTCTGTAATGCACGTTGGAGACAGCAAAGAAGACCAGGTTTTTAACATACAAGTAGTTTATAAAGGATTACTTTTTCAATATACAGCAAAGAAAGACAGGGTAATTCAATTGCCAGATAGTACCTTTATGAATTTTGAATCTTGGCACTATCAAGCTCTTTTAATTGCCAATCAATTTGAAATTGATAAATAAATAAAACTTTCAGTTTGGGTGAATTTTATATCAATAATCTACTCTTTAAGAAAGTAGGTCGAGCGCTTAAACAAGAACAAGGAGAAGAGCGTGTATTTTTACTGTTCGGTCAATGAAAATAACTGCGATGCTGTTGTAGATCACCTTAAAAACAGAGCATTAAAAAACAAGATAGATCCAGAAATAACCAACGATATTATGGTCAATTGGATTGAGGAAAATAACGGTCAGGTGTTTGTTTCAAAACGGCTTCTCGAACTAGTTTAAAATGTTACAACAATATCTTCAAAAACACGCTGACTTCATGAAAATAATCCACCCTCAACCCGACTGGAAATATGAAAGTTTTGAGGAATTAGTTTTGGATTGTGGTCTTGAGGTAGAGGCGATCGAACTTCCGTCAAATATAGAGCAAGGTATAGCCAAAAGCTGTTACTGGAACTGCCAGCAAATAATTAAAAAGCAACCCGATCTAATCTACTGTGAAGGATACGCGCTTATTAATGAAGCACCCATTCCTTTGCGTCACGCTTGGTTGCTAAACTCAGAGCGAAAAGCGCTCGATCCGACCTGGGTTCCTCCTGGAATCAAATATATAGGGGTTCCGTTCGTTACTGAATGGGTAGAGTCTTTTTTGGAGAACCGATCTCATAAGGATAATGGCGAACACATAAGCATATTTGAAGGCAACTTTGTGGAAGATTCCAGTCTTTTGAAAAAAGGGTTGCCCAATGGTGCGTGCTTTAAATAAGATAATAATTACTAGTTAAGAAAATGAAACTTCAACACTTTTCTTTTAGAGCTAATAATGCTTGCCGATTATTTGATAATGACGGTAAATTTATTTGGAATTTAACAGTAAATTTAGCTAATCTTCCCAAAGATTTTACACTAGTTTATCCTTATTTTGAGTTAAGAAGACAACCAGAGCCAGACAAGGAATTGTTAAATCTCTTACTTGCTAAACCATCAAGTTTTATCTTTTACGATCTAAATATTGCTTTATTAGCAGAGCGTTTGAAAACCAAAAGGTTCAAGAAGTCAGAAGTCAGAAGTCAGAAGTCAGAATTACCAGTTTACTGGGGGATTGAACCCGCCAGTAACTGAAGACCGCTAAAAACTTTAGCGGGGGTCTTAAACCCAATTTCTTCGTCTAGAAATAGAAAGTCAACCAATTAATTTGTTAGTGAAAAAACTTCTGACTTCTGACTTCCTATTTCTGACTTCGAGCCGAAGGCGA
>JASJDA010000246.1 GCA_030065755.1 Prochloraceae cyanobacterium
AACTCCCATTCCTCTAACAGCTAAATTACCTGTTTTACCCTGCTATGGGGGTGAATCTATCGTCAGACGCTTATTTGAACCCCTAGGTTATGCGATCGACCTACAACAACATCCTCTAGACGAAAATTTTACCGATTGGGGAGACAGTCCCTACTTTACAGTTAAGCTACAACAAACAGTTACTTTACAAACTCTCCTATCTCACCTTTACGTCTTAATACCAGTTTTAGATGCAGACAAACACTATTGGATCGGTGACGATGAAGTCGAAAAACTATTACGACACGGGGATACTTGGTTAGCAAGTCATCCAGAACAAAAACTAATCGCCAGACGCTACCTGAAACGCCAAGGAAGGCTAGTACGCGCAGCTTTAGCCCAATTAGCAGAAGAAGATAGTATGGATGTCGATGGAGATCGAGAGATTAAAGAAGAACAAGAAGCACAAATCGAAAAACCCCTCAGTCTCAACGAACAACGTTTAGCAACTGTCGTTACTACTCTCAAGCAAGTAAGCGCAAACAGAATTCTCGATTTAGGGTGTGGAGAAGGAAAACTGTTACGGGAATTAATTAGGGTTTGCTGAAAAAAGTAATAGATAATCAACAGACACCAATTGTTTTTTCAACCCAATAAAAAGGATAAGTTTTTGTTATTTTTAATGGGCGAAATATAATTTTTGATAATTCTCGCTCGCTAAAAACCCTAGTTTTTTCAAATAAGCATAAAAAAGACAAAAAAGCTGTCTCAAAACCTGAGACAGGTTCATTACTAAAAAAGTAATAGCGAACTGCTTGCAGCAGCGCTTGCGCTCCCGCTGTCTCAGAAGTATGAGGAAGTTTTGCCATCACTCGCGCCGCTACGCGGATCTCTTCGAGATCGAGACCAAATTTTCTCTGACGGAAGAAAATTATTTTTAATAAGGAAACCTTTTTCTTATAATTCTGTCTCTTCGCAATTAACTTATCGCTATAGAAGGTTTCCTTATTAAAAATGAATTATTCGTGAGCTTGTCCAAATTTACCTTCAATTGCATTACGAATTTTTTCATCTTCTCTTGCTTGTTGTTTTGTTTCTTTACTAACATTTTTAGGTGGTCTGCCTAAAGGGGGCCCACTCATTCTAATCCCTCTTTGTTTACACCCGAGAGATGTATTTATTTTTTATAGGGAACCCTTTTTCCAAATAATTATGTCACTTCGCAGATAAGTTAACGCTATAGAAGGGTTCTCTATAAAAAATAGAATCATTGTAACCAACGATTATCTTCTGATAATTTTCCACCATTAGGAAATTCAAACTTTTAGGGTAGCATGAAGTTATTTTCAACCTGCCGATACATTCTACTTGATGGTCATGCAAGGGTTTTTGGCTATTTTAGCCATTTTTATCGAATTCTGCTACATTGTTTCGGGGCTAAAATTCAGATAGGGCAAGCTTTTCAAGCTTGCGCAGCAAGCCCTATATAACGATCATTTCTTTCAGTTAGGATAAAGTAGCATGACTCTTCTGAAAAGGTCATGCTAATTTTTTACTATTTTTCTCGAACAATACTTTAAGTCATTTACTTTAAGATTAAGCATAATTGCTTTCATTATCTAGCATTTTTTTTTCTTTTGTTTATTAAAGTCTGCGTAGTTTTTTGCTCGATCGCCCTTAATAACAATGATTCTAATATATCTGTTAAAATTGGTAATTTTTTAATTGATATTTCTTTTAAAAAGTCACGGAAGGTTTGTTTTTCTGGTAGTCGGTCTAACTGTCTCCATAATAACTGCATCCGACACATCAAATCGAAGGCTCCCATTTTTCGTGCTTTTGTTAATTCTAAAACCTCTAACTCTGCCTTGTGAATGCCTTGCAACTCTCCTTGATGCAACATCACAGTGTAAGTTAAATCCCAATCGTTTGAGCTATCCACAATTGTCCATTGATTAAAATAACGTTTGCTTTTTATTTTGACCACATCTCCGACTTGGAGCCGCTGGCTTCTATTTTGATGTTGGTCAGCCCATTTTTTGCTTAAAATAAGCCCTTCCCTAATATTTTGATATTTCAGTACGTATTCAAGGCTTTTTCGGGACTCGTGATGGTTTTTATCTAGTTTATCCATTTTTTTTTAGTTCTCTTTATATCACTTTTCGGTGACATAAAGATTATTACTACTTAATCAAAGAAAATCTACGATTGCGATCGTCATTTTATTGCGAGCGTTAGTGTTGACAAAAACTATTTATTACTATCAAATTTCATCCTAGACTTTCTGGACAATATAACTCTTTCAAACTTTTTTTATGGTATAGTAAAAGAATGTTTTTTTAGTTAAAAATGAAATGTTGGTAAGCTGGTAAACTAAAGGAAATTTAAGCGTTTTTGTGGAGTTAAACGTCAAATTTTCTGATTAACGAGTAATTCATTTTCTCATAGTCGTAATTACAAACCCTACCAGGAACTAAAAGGTTCCGCTTTGTAAGAAGTAAAGCTATCACAAGGTTCAAGACGCATATATTCTGGTAAAAAATCGAATGATTTTCTGCCCAAACAAAAATTATTTATAAAATCAAAAAAATTAGAAGTTATTTTATACATTTTATCATTGAAATCGTCTATTTGAATCCAGTAAATGTCATAAGTATTCTTTAATTCATCAAAAGATTTTAAATCCCAAGCAGCAATATTACCCCGATCGTCAGAAGCAAATATTAAAAGCGAATTCAACCAATTTATCAGTTTTTTATCTTGTAACTTATTTTTGGATGGATATTTTTTTATTTGTTGTTTAACAATCTCGATCGCCTTTGTGGAAGCTTGAACTAAAGAAGAGCTCAAATAGTGAATGCTGACAAGGTCTCCAAACATTCCCGAACCAAATATTTGACAAAAGTTTTTGTATTCTGCTGGCAAAATAATACCCGTCTCAGCTTCAAAATTAAATAATTGTAACTGACTAATAATTACTAGTTTAGAAGCTTTTTCTGTCAGGGTGATATTTTGTAATAAATCAATCCACTTTTGCATATTGATCCATTAGTGGCAAGTTAAGCTTGTATGCTGTTTGTCAAATTCTATCGATAAAATATAAAAATTAGGCGATCGACAATTAAAAAAATGCTATTAAGGCAAAATCAACTGAGCATCCTTATTAAAAAACTTTCGATACACTCCCTCAGTCACCAAAAAAGTCGTCATTAAATTTGTCGAAACTAACACAAATAAAATTAAAATTTGATAAGAAGCTGCTTCGAGTGGGTCACTTCCTGCTAATACTTGACCTGTAAACATTCCTGGCAAACTTACCATTCCTACTACCATCATTTGATTGAGAATGGGAATCAAACCAATGCGAATAGCTTCTTTGCGATAAATAGTTATTGCCTGTTTTGGGGTTGCTCCCAAACAAAGATGAGTTTCAATTTCCAGGCTATTTCTATTAATTGTACTGGCGAGACGTTCCCCAGCCAGAGAAGCCCCATTGAGGGCTTGTCCAAACACCATCCCCGCTAAAGGAATTAGATACTGGGGTTGATACCAAGTTAATGGTTGAATAATCAGCAAAATTGTATAGCTTAGAGTTAAAATACTACTGGCAAAGATTGATATCCAAACTACAGGCAATAATCCCTCAATCTTCTTGCCAATGCGGTTGCTAGCAACAATAGCAGCAATAGTAAGCATTACTCCCAAGACAATTAATATAGCGATCGGATTGTTTAATTCAAAAATAAAAGCGAGAATAGATCCTACAATCGTTAGTTGTACCAGCGATCGAAGAGCAGCAAAGATCAATTGCCCTTCTAAGCCTAATTTTTGCCATAGAGAGAGGGCGATCGCCATACCAATTAGACCCAAAGCTAAAGCTAAGTCTGTTAAATCCAGTTGAATTGAATCGTTCACGATACCCTTGATTATTTGCAGCTAAAGTCGATTATATAGCTAGAAATTTGTGAATAATATCCCCCCTTTCGATCTCACTCGGCAATATAAACTAATTGGAGCCGAAATCGAAATTGCTACACAACAAATCCTTAACTCCGGTCGCTATATTGGTGGCAATGCTGTTAAAAACTTCGAGCAGCAGTTTGCTGACTATATAGGGACTCCTGAATGTATCTCCTGTAATTCTGGCACTGATGCTCTCTATCTCGCTCTTAGAGCCTTAAATATAGGAGCCTCAGATGAAGTAATTACCACAACATTTACTTTTATAGCTACGGCTGAAACAATTGCCATTACTGGGGCAAAACCAGTTTTTGCCGATATTGATGCCGATACTTTTAATATTGACTTGGATCGAATAGAAGCAGCTATTACTCCTCGTACAAAAGCTATTATTCCAGTTCACTTGTTCGGGCAACCAGTGAATATGACGAAATTAATGGCGATCGCCAAAAAACACAACCTGTTTGTTATTGAAGATGTAGCTCAAGCAACGGGAGCCGAATGGGAAGGGGAAAAACTGGGCAGTATTGGAGATATTGGCTGTTTTAGTTTTTATCCTACTAAAAATTTGGGCGCTTGTGGCGACGGTGGGGCGATAACCACTAAAGATCTGACGATCGCTAAAAAAATTAGGATGATGGCAAATCACGGTATGAGCGATCGCTATCAATACGAAATTACTGGAGTTAACAGCCGTCTGGATGCTCTTCAAGCTGCTATTTTACAAATTAAGCTTTCAAGACTCGATCGCTGGAATCAACAGCGCACAGAAGTTGCCGATCGCTATCAAAATTTACTGGCTCCAATTACTGAAATTAAACTTCCCCAAGCTATCTTTGGGGGCAAAAGTGTTTGGAATCAATACACTATTCGCATCAAAGAGACGGGAAAACAAACCGAAACATACCGAGATAAAGTTCGTCAGGAACTCAAACAGATAGGGGTTAATTGTATGGTTTACTATCCAATGCCATTACATTTACAGCCTGTATATCGAGATTTAGGCTATCCAAAGGGACAACTACCTGTTTCCGAGCAAGTTGCTCGTGAAGTTTTATCTTTGCCTATGTTCCCTGAAATTTATTTTGAGGAACAGGAACAAGTTGCTTATAGTATTAAGCATTCCCTGGTCAATGCTTAATCTTCAGTGATTTTTTAAATGTAAAGTTTTATTTGAGTATTCAATATTTATGGCTCTATTCCCAAAGTTTCTGCTTGCTTTTGGGTGATTTTGAGTTGACCCAAACAGCTTTTTATACCAAATTACTCAATAATTACTACATATCTTTCTCCCCCTCTCCCCGAAGGATATCTTTATTTTTAATGAGGGAGTCCTTATTCTTAGAGTTATGTCTCTTCGCAATTAAGTTATCGGCAGTGAGGACTCCCTCATTAAAAATAGAATCATTGGACCCCTCTCTCCCCCTCTCCCCTTCATCATCATTTGTAGCAAAGATAAGGTAAATTGGTATTAGAGTTCTTGTTTTTCCTACCTCAAATCTCTATTCTGGTTTGGATATTGTTGGCATATCTTTATTCAACCATCGATCGAATAATTGTTTGACTTCAGTATTAAATATTCCGTTAAAAAATAATGCAATAATAGTGGCTATTGCTGCGACTCCCCATATTTTAGTTATCTTAGACTTCTCAGTACTATTTTCGATCTTAATATTAGGACTATGATTTATTTTATCTCTTGCTACTGGTATTGATTCAATATTATCTAACATTATTGGAAAGCCATTTACTTTGAGATTTTCGCCTATATTTTTCCCTTCAACAGCCGTTTCTAATTGCTCAATTTTTTGCTCTTCTTCTGGCATCAGATTTTTATATTTTGTTTGTTCTTTAGATAGTTGCTCGTTCCAATAATCTTCAATTAAACTTGAAACTTGTACTGTGTGATACGGTGGAAACTTGCACTCAATAGTTTGTTTCTTAAGATTTAATCTTTCTCGTAGATTTTCAAGTTCATAAAAATTAGGATTTAAACTGGTTTGACATAACTCACAATTACAAGGAATACTTTTATCATATTTTAGGCGATGGTATGAATCATGAATTTTATCTAGTTCGTAGATAAGGATATTCATTAAATGTTTTTTATTTTTTCCTGATACTTTGATACTTATTTTTCTCCGATCGTAATCTTCGATAACTTCGGCTCTAGTTTCATCTTTATGTAAAACAACTCCACTTCTCCAAACTAACTGTTCTTTTTCAATTAATGAATGTATGGCCACTATAAATCGAGTAATTATACCTTTTGGCATAAATTCATAACTGTAACGAAGCAGTAAGTTATTATCTTCATCCCAATCATATATAGGTTTTTCAAATGTCAATAATTGAGGAGCTATATAAGTGCCATCAGTTTCAGGTAGTTGATAACAAAGCTGAAACTTCTTCATAAGCTGGAGCAATTCTAGTTGCTTATCTACATATTGTTCTTCATCCCAAATTTTTTCTAGGTCTCGATCGCTAAACTTTCCGAGATTGTTAATGACTTCCTCGTTCTCTAAAACTTTATAGACAGCAGCAGTCCCCCATTCTGGTTTTAAGATGACAGTTTGAGATAAAATTTCATCTTCTTGGAAATGAAGAATTACTCCTAAATCGTGCAAATAGCCACTTAATTGTAATCGATCTTCTCCCTTTTTTAAGCCATTTTCTTCACAAATTTTTAGATATTCTTGAAAGGAAATATAATTATATTTATTTTTTTCTAATACATCCCTAACTTGCTTCCATGTTTGGGGTAAAATATCGCCAATATGCTCTAATTTTTCAATATAAAATTGAATAAATTTTAAAATATCATCTAGGCCGCGATTAGTAGCTAAGTTACAAGACAAACTATCTTTAAGATTATTGAATCGTCCTTTATATTGACTTTCGTTTACTTGACAAGGTCGATCGTTTTTTTCATTCTTAATAACTAGGATTGGACTTTTATCGCTTAGTAATTCCACAATATTGAGCCAATAAGGAAAGTTATTATCCTCTATCCTATTATCTACTACTAGAGCGTATAAAGAACGCTTAGTTAAGAAAAACTGATGAGTAGTATGGTAAATTTCCTGTCCCCCAAAGTCCCAGATATTTACTCGAAAATCCCGCTTAACTCCTTGTTTATCTTCAATCTTGAAAGACCACTGTAAAATATCAATTCCATCTGTCGGAGCTTCTTGTGGATTGAGTTTATAGTTAGGATTAATAATTTTATGAGCTAAAGTTGTTTTTCCTGCTCCCCCAGCTCCCAAAATAAGTAACTTGGCTTCGTATAGATAATTTGTACCTTCTTCTTCTAATTGTCGGAAATACTTTCTTATAGCTTCAATTCCACCCATTCTAATTTCTATTGGTGGAGTATGAAGTGGATTGCCACTAAAATAAAGGGTGGTTAGATTAGTTAATTTAGTTATAGATTTTGGTAAGCTTGTTAATTTATTATTCCTTAAATCAAGGTCTGTGAGATTAGTTAGTTTAGCAATCGAATCGGGAACACTTGTTAATTGATTATGGCTTAAATTAAGCTTAGTTAGATTGATTAATTTTCCAATAGCTTCGGGAATGCTTATTAATTGATTAGACCTTAAATCAAGTTCCTCTAAATGCTCTAGTTCAAAAACCTCAGCTGGAATTTCTGTTAAATTACAATTGGTTATTTCAGAACGTAAATCTAGTTTCCCTTGCCGTGCGATTAGAGCTTCTTGAACTAGCTTAATTATCAACCATTTAGAATCTATTACTGTTTCAAGATTTATTTGGGCATTTCTTAAATTGGCTTCTCTCAACTTAGCTTCGCTCAGGTTGGCATTACTCAGCTTAGCTTCACTCAGGTCGGCACCATTCAGGTTGGCTTCACTCAGGTCGGCACCATTCAAGTTGGCACCATTCAGGTTGGCATTACTCAGGTCGGCACCATTCAGGTTGGCACCACTCAAGTCGAAACCACTCAAGTCGGCACCACTCAGGTGGCGACCCATACCACCTTGATTAAGAATCTCCCAGAGCAAACGCCATTTCCCATCTATTACTGTTTCAAGATTTATTTGGGCGTTTTTCAAATTGGCACCATTGAGGAAAGCCTCACTCAGGTTGGCATTATTCAGGTTGGCACCACTGAGGTCGGCATTAGTCAAGTTAACACCACTGAGATCGGCTTCACTGAGGTTGGCATTATTCAGGGAAGCTTCACTCAAGTCGGCACCACTCAGGTAGCCAAAAATCAAGTCTGCTTCACCTAAATTAGCATTTTTGAGATCGGCACTACTCAGCTTAGCGCTACTCAGCTTGGCTTTACTTAGGTCGGCACCACTTAGCTTAGCTTTACTGAGGTTGGCAAGAATCAGGTTGGCACCACTCAGGTCGGCATTAGTCAAGTTGACACCACTCAGGTTGGCATTTCTCAGGTTGGCACCACTCAAGTCGGCATAACTCAGATTGGCATAACTCAGGTTAGACTTGAAATTAGGATTTGCCTTGCGCCACTGATTCCACGCCTTTACACTTTGCCCTAGAATTTCTAAATGCTTCAGGTTCGACATAATCTCATACGATCGCCAGTAAAAAAGCCAATAAGCTTACAAAACACACTAATCTTAAATTAAGTTAACATCTGTTGCTGCTTTTAACCATGAGCGGGAAGTCTCCTGATAAGCGAAGCGCAATTAGGAGTGAAGTGCGAATTTCAATTTGTGCGCAAGTAAACATGTTCTATCAATACGAAATCACTGGAGTTAACAGATTGTAATGCTTCAAGCCATATCAAAATTTATAACTGTTGATGAGTTTATTACCCAATACGGTGACAACGAAGGTTATGAGTTAATCGATGGGGAACTAATTGAAATGGAGCCTACTGGATCACACGAACAAGTAGCAGGGTTTGTGGGACGGAAGTTAAATGTGGAGATCGATCGAACAGACTTAAATTCTTTGATTCCTTATCGATGTTTAATTAGAATTTTAGGAACCAATAGCGCTTTTCGTCCCGATGTCATTGTCTTAAATAAAACTCAGCTAGTTAATGAACCCTTATGGCAAAGAGAACCAGTAATTACCTTGGGAAGATCGATCGAACTTATTGTTGAAGTTGTTAGCACGAACTGGCAGAATGATTATGCTCGTAAGGTTGAGGATTATGCGATATTAGGTGTACCTGAATACTGGATTGTAGATTATCTCGGTATTGGTGGCAGAGAATATATTGGCAAACCCAAACAACCTACAATTACAATTTGTACTTTGGTAGAAGATGAGTATCAAAAACAATTGTTCCGAAATGACGATGTACTTGTCTCCAAAATCTTTCCCGAACTTAGTTTAACTCCTAACCAAATTTGGTCATCTGTCATCTTTTAGCAAATATAAAAAGAAAGCACCGTTAGTTTTCCCAGTAATCTTAGCTTCAGTTGTTTCATTATATAGTAGTATTTGACCTGTAGGTAAACTATGCGTTCTTTCTAAACCTTGACCAACAAAAGTATCAGGATTATAGTACTGAAGAATCGCATTAACTGGAAGATCGACGATTTCTTTCGTATTAGGATCGATAGCCCCATTTCCATTAAGATCGATACCAACTGTTCCAGTGATATAGACAGGCATTTCGTATTGACTTCCTGAATACTGTCCTCCAACTCCAGTCGCTATTGCTTTTGTTACTGCTCCTGGTACTGAAGTAATCCTAAATTCTGTGGTCGTTTGTTGATTGACTTTTGATTTATCAATCTGAGTAGAACTGCCACCCTGAGACCAAGTCTTAGAATAGTTAGCTCCTACCTCTAAGCTTAATGTAGTTGAGCCACTAACATTCCCAAACGGTACACCAATTTCGGCTGAAACTGTGTGTGAAACTCCAACACTCACTGAAGCTCCTACTGTATTATCAAAAGACCAACTAGTTGTATCTTGAGTGGAATTTTCATAAGCAGTTCCATCGGAATATCTAAAAACAGTTGTGTTTGGGGCAGAGTCATTTGCTCTAACGCTTCTAAATAAAATTTCGGCTTGTCGAGTTATCGGGCTAGCCTGTAGAGTGCCCAGATTGACAAATTCCATCGTACCTGGTGTTAAATTGATGGTACCATCGTTAATTAGCTTAACGTTAGTAGAATTTAACCCATTAGATTCGGCATAACTTTCTGCCCACCCTTGGAGAACTGTGTAGATATTGTTTATGTTATTTATTGCTTTTGGCGTAATATCTCGATCGGTGTTAATCAAGGATGTTGAATCTACCATTACTCCTTCAACAATAACCCGATCGATGTTGTTTACCTTAATGGTAGTATTTTTCGTGGTTGGGTCAAAAGCAAAGGAAATTGGATTCCATTTACTTCCAGCCATATCGATTTTGTCTACACCACGTTCAAAATCCTTGATTCTTTGGAGACCATTTTTGTCTATTACAAAACTATCTGCACCTTCACCACCCCACAAATGGTTTGTTCCTTTTCCTCCTATCAAGGTATCGTCGCCTGAACCGCCTTTTAGGATATCATTTCCATCTTTTCCTTCAAGACGAACCTCAACAGTTGCTAAACTGGCATCGAGGATATTATTACTTGCACCACCAGTTAGTTCAACCTTCTCAATAGTTCCTAGGAGGCTTAAATTTTCTACATTGGCAGTGAGAGTATAGCCTGAGATATAAGAGTAAACTCTATCTGTTCCCTGATTGCTATATTCAACGACCCTATCTCCAGTGCTGTCAACATAGTAATAGTCATTGTCAGTACCTCCATACATACTGTCGCTACCAGCTCTACCGTCTATATAGTCATCGCCATTGCCACCAGAAAGATTGTTATTAAGCTTATTACCAGTCAATCGATCGTTTTTAGTACCACCGACAACATTTTTAATATCAATGCCAAGGGCAGAACCCAGTCTGAGTTTGAGATTTCTATTAACTGTCTGCACATAATAGCTACTGAGATTTATAGTGATACTTTGGGTGCTTGTTGAAGAAAAGTCTAATGTATCGGTATCATCATTCTTGCTAATGGGAGTAAATTTTTCGTAAGAATAAAGATGGGGTGCCTGGTTGATAGGCTCGCCAGCCCCACCCGATACAGCACTAATATAATTGTTGTGGTGGGTTTTCAAGGCCACCTTGCCACCGCTTTGGGGCCTAACATTAACTGATAATTCAGAAAGAGCGATCGAAGCTAGGAAATAGCTGGAATCCCCAGAAAATCGATTCAAGCCCTCGATCGCCAGCTCAAATCCTCGATCGTCAGTTCAAGCCCTCGATCGCCAGCTTCATCTCTCGGTCACGCAAAGCGTGCGCTACGCGAGCGCACTTCTATTTCAACAAAACAAAATAGCTAAACACCATATCACAAATTTTTTATAAAATAATTCTATTAAGCATTTTCATGAGACTATATTCTCTTTTCTTCTCGACAGCAGCCTTTTCGCTTTTTGAGGGAAATACCCACACTGCGGATTAAGTTTCAAACATGAAGATGTAATAGAAATCGACCACATCATCCCACGCAAAGCGGGGGGTAATAGCAGTTATAAAAATCTCCAACTTCGCGCGCAGACATTGCCATGATGAAAAAACAAGGGATGACCTGAAACTAATTGCACAATACCAATACCAAAAGGAATTGGATAAACAACACAAGAGGTCAATCAAATGGTTCAATGACCTATTCTCACAAGAAAAATGGGAATGGATTAACGACACCCCTGTTTTGATTAGTATTCGTGACAAGAATCATGTTTCTTGAAAGCCGTATGAGGTGAAAGTTTCATGTACGGTTTTGAAGACGAGTCGGCGAGGTGACTCGCTGGCTTAGTTTAATGGCTGTTGGCTGTCGGCATACCCCCGAGAGAAATATTGGACAAAGTAGGACAGTCTTTACCAGCTATAGGTTTGAAACTAAGAGTTTTTTCGTGAGGGGGGACAAAATTACCCTCTTTTCAATACATAAGTACTAAAATACAAGTAAAAAAGAG
>JASJDA010000028.1 GCA_030065755.1 Prochloraceae cyanobacterium
ATTTCAATTAATACACAAGGAGCTTTTAATCAAAAAGATTTGTTTAATATTTTGGTTAGAGCAGCAAGTAACGAATAATTCATTTTTAATTAGGGAACCTTTTTCCAATAACTTATCGCCGAAGCAATTAACTTAACTACTATAGAAAGGTTCCCTGATTTAAAAATAATTTTCCTCCGTAAAAGAGACCCGATTGAAAATACTTCTAAAAGTTTAGAGAAAGTCCCTTGCGGCAACGATATCAGATATCATTTAGGTGAAATCAATGGTTTTGAAGAATTAGAAACTAAGCTCAATTCAGCTTGAAAAAGTCGAATACCTCGGCGGATTAAGAAAGGTAATCTCAAAATAGCTATTGACTTAAATTTAATCCCTTATTATGGTAAACCATTTAATCTCAAACAGATGTTAACATTTTTATGCCAAGCTATAGACCGAATATATTTGGATTATCGATTACCTTGGCATCGGTGGTCGGCGCTATATTGGCTCACCTAAGCAACTAATACCAATTCTCGAAAATAAGGAGAGACAAAAGGAACAGGGAATAGGGAATAGGGAATAGGGAATAGGGAACAGAGGGATTTGAGCTTTTTTTATTAATAAACACTATTTCTTATCTCTCTAGTTACTTTTGAGAAATGGTATAACCTTCACTGTTTGCATGTTAGTGGATGGGGAATACGAAATGCAACAGTTCCGTGGTAGCGATCGCATTCTCTCCGCCACCTTCCCAGGATTGCAATTGAAAGTTGACCAAGTTTTCAATCTGGGGTAATAAAACTAAAGGTCGTCTTTGAATTTTGAATTGATTGGGTGTGGGGTGGCGCCGTCAAAAACGGCTGGTGAGCGATCGTGTTTCTTTTGTTTTTCTGCTCTCTCTGGTTCCCTCTCGGTTGGGTTGGTGTGTTAATAACGTACCCGACAAGAGTGGGATCGCACTACGAGGCTAGCGATCGCACTGGCGTGGTCAGCTATGCAAGAACCGCTACAATGGTCTTGAGAAAATGATAACATCAAATGTCATGGAAACAAAAAATATTAAAGAAGAAGCACGAAGATTAATTGACAAATTACCTGAAAATTCTACTTGGGATGATTTAATGTATGAAATATATGTCAGGCAGGCAGTTGAGTCAGGATTAAGTGATAGTAAAGCCGGAAGAGTCTTTTCTGTTGAAGAAGTTAGGGCTAAGTTTGGATTACAAAGGTGAAAGTTTTTTGGACGGTAACAGCCGTTAATCATTTATCTTCGATTTATAGTTATATTTCTCAGAACTCTCCCCAGTACGCACAAAGGCTTGTAGAACGATTAACTCACCGTTCTGAAAAGATTGCACAGTTTCCTCTATCGGGTCGTATTGTTCCAGAATTTGAAACCAAGCAAATTCGCGAAGTTATTGAAGGCTCTTATCGCCTTATTTATTATATTAAACCTGAGCAAATTGATATTATCGCTGTCCTTCATGGTTCCCAGCAAATTAAAGCTTTAGAGGAGGAATAATAGATTGGGGTGCTGATGACGATATTCAATTCCCCTCAGATATTGGCAATGAATAAATGTAGCGGAATGTAGGTAGGGTTGCGCGACAGCAAAACCCAACAAAAACAAAGGTTAAATTTGCATGACGTTGGAGCCAGAAGGCAAGTGAGATGTTGGTTTTCATGCTTCAACCCAACCTACGAGGCGAGCGATCGCACTGTTGTTTCAGACTGAAGATAGTCGTGAGAAGATCGTCAGGAATTTTTGCCATGTATCTACCATAAAGATAAGCGCTAAATCTTCAACCCAACACCTGGTCGGTCGTTCGTCTTGTCATTCGCGATCGCACTCTCCCCCCAAGACGATCGCCTAACCAATCGCACCCGCCACCTCCCAAACGCGATCGCATTCCAGGATACCGATCGCGTTTAAGTGATATGATATTGCAATGTTAATCGCTCGAATTGCAAAGGGATGAAGTTTTAGAACAAGCTTATCAATGGCTTTGCCAGAAGAGATCGCACTACCATCGGGGATATCTGGCAACTTCGATGCTGGTGGACGGAGAAAAAAGCTTATATTCAAAAGCTGTTGCTTTCTGGTAAGTATCGGTTTCGAGAACTGCAGCTGATTCGGGGCAAAGATCGGCTTACTGTCGTAGCGCGCCACTCTTTTTTCTTTATAATGTACATTTTTGCTATAATGTACATTATAGTCAATATATAAAAACCATGAAAAGCTACACTCTGACACAAACACGTAACCTACATGGAGAAGTGTTCGATCGAGCGACAGTTGAACCAGTGCTAGTTACCAAGCAAAAACGACCTAGCCATGTCATTCTTTCAGCATCCGCTTATCAACAACTAATCAGCAGACTAGAAGAATTAGAAGATTTAAGCTTGGGGAAAGCAGCAGAAACCGCCCTAAATCAATCTTCAATGGTGGGAAGTGAAGAATTTACAGCGACTTTAGAGAAACTAGCAAATGGCTAAACTTGATGGGCTAGAAGCAGTTTTAGACTTCTTAAAAGGCTTACAACCCAAAATTGCCGCTCAAGTTGCTAAAAAAACCTTATCCCTTAATATTGACCCCTTGCCTAGTGATAGTAAACAGTTGAAAGGATATCCTGGTTATTATCGGGTAGATAGTGGCGAGTATCGGATAGTTTATCGGTTTAAACCAGAAGAAGACTTAGTAGAAGTAATTTTGGTGGGCAAACGTAACGATGATGAAGTGTATAAAAAATTAGAGCGTTTGTTGAAATAATTCTCTATCAAATTGTTCAGCCAACTGTTGTTTCAGACTGAAGATAGTCGTGAGAAGTTCTGCTGGAATTTTTGCCATGTATCTACCATAAAGACGAGCGCTAAATTTTAAACCCAACACCTGGTCGGTCGTTCGTCTTGTCATTCGCGATCGCACTCTCCCCCCAAGACGATCGCCTAAGCAATCACACCCGTCAAATCCTAAACGCAATTGCACTTTATAATACGGTCTGTACAATAGTGGCGATTGCACTTGATTGTCACGAAATTATGATACATTAAGCACCACCAAAGTAATCATGTATGACCATTCCGACCGAATTATCAGTAATTATCACAACACTAAATCAGGAGTTAAATCAAATTGAGCAGGAAGCAACAAGAGGACTCAATTTAGTCAGAGAGTTATTACCTCAGTTCTCCTGATAATCTTGTCTTGATTCAGTTGTTGGCAATTCTCAATAATTCATTGCTATTTCGGGATAATACTAGAAGACACATTCAAATAACGCTTGATAGTATCTCATCGCCTTACGTTGCCGATGAAATTATCCAGGAAGCGGGGGAAGATTTGGGAGAATTGTTAGGTCGTGTGCTAGAAACTAAAATGTTAGTAAGTAGAGCCGTGGGAATTTTAGAAGATTTATCATGACACAGCGATCGCTAAGTCCACAACAACAGACAAAATTGGCAGAAGCTTTAAAAGTTGCTCGACTCGCTGAAGAGAAAGCTTCACAAATGAGTGAATTGGCAACCGAAATTGCTAATAAATATCAACAGCGTCTTTATGAGTCGGTAAAATCTGCCTCAAAACCATCCAATTAGACATAAAAACCGTAATCGATTATTGCGCGATCTCACTACCCCCAAGACGATCGATGAACGCACTGGAAATATATTCATGCTAATTGGTGAGGAAATTGAGATTGAGATTAAACCTAATGGGGAATGGATAAAATGAATCAAAAACCTAATTTTCAAACCATGATCGCTCGAGAATTAAAAAGTTATGTCTTATCTCATCGAGAAGATGATGAAGCTTTTTATGCTTATTTAGATAAAGTACGTGAAAGAAAAGAGCGAGTGGTTTATCCCCCTTTAAAGTCGTTTGAAGATCTGGAAAAATATCCAGAGGTTATTGAACAAATGCGTACTGATTCAGGTAAGAATTTTAACCAAAATGATTTAAGTTAGAAATGCACAAAATTTTAACCAACACATGGTGCATCACATTTCCTTAACCTAACCAACAACTGAGTGCGATCGCATCTCCCAGTCTTGGTTAACCAGAGAGATCGCACTACCATTTTCATGGCGATATCTGGCAAATACGACGTTGGTGGACTGAGAAAAAAGCTTATGTGCAAAAGCTGTTGCTTGCTGGTCAGTATCGCTTTCGGGAACAGCGGCTTATTCGGGGAAAAGATAGGGATGTTGAATGGTGGTCTTCGATGGATGCTCTGGTGCTAAAGGCGATCGCTCTTTTTCTGGGAGAACATCTCAAACCCCATCTCTCAAATCGTTGTTTTCACTTGGCTGGTACTGGCGGCATGAAAGCTGCTGTGCGGGATGTTTCTCATAATCTGGGGGCTAATAAATTCGTCTTTCGCACAGATGTTAAGAAATATTATGCCAGTATTGACCATGAGATACTTTTGAGCATTGTGCGGCGTTTCGTTGATGACTCGGCTGTGTTGGACTTAATACGGCTGTATTTGCAGCGATTTGTTTCTGATCGTGGCAACTATGTAGATATTTTGCAGGGAATTTCCTTGGGGTGTCCTCTTTCGCCTTTGATGGGAGCGTTGTATTTGAAGCCTTTGGACGATCGCATGGCGAAATTGGGCTGTTTTTATGCTCGATATATGGACGATTGGGTGGTTATGGCTCCGACCTTACTAGATCCCCGAAGAGATCTTGAAATTCTTTTAGGATTGAGTCTTGGAGCTTTGTTAGTTCGTCTCCGCTTAGATCTAATGTTTCCTTTGGATGCCATCCATCCGACCCCAAGTTTTCCCAATCGTCTGAGTCGCGTTCGGGTAGGGGTAGCGGTCGGTCGAATCCCGTGGTCTCGCTGCCTGTCGTTTCTGGCCAGTAAAACAGATTTTTTGGGGTGTCGCAGATCTTGTACAACAGGTAATGGACTGCGTTATTCACGTACTTTTCCTCGTATGTGCCCAACCGATTTGTCCATAATATCGACTCGATCGTGCCGGAATGTTTCTCTGCTGTGGATGTGTCATATAAGTAGCAGTAAGCATCGAACAAAAGTTGCATGTAATTTGAAACCGTCATTGAACGGCCAAATGAAATTAATGTGTCCTTCAGGATCTTGTAGCTTATGAAGTGATTGGCAATGGACCCATCTGGTACCGATTCCCAATCCCGTTGCAATGCTTCCTTCTTCGCTTTTGTGCTGACTCCTTCACGTTGGTGTATAACCCTGGTGATAACATCCTGGCTGGGTTTCACCTCTTTCGTCCTTAACCACAACACGGTTTTTCGTTGTACCACTTCTCTTGGGGACGGTTTTGTGTTATCTTGTTGTCGAATTTCGCCGGCGGCACTCCTCGTTTTTTCCTGCCCTGTCTTCCTTTGCGGTTCCTGCGTAGATGTTATTGGTTTGGGCCTCAGGAATGCTTCCTTGCCTTTCTCTTCCGCTTCTCGCTCCAAAGCTTCTTCCTCGTTGATCCCGAATCCCTTTCTCTGAATAGTCGGCTTCACTCTTCCCTGCTTTTGCTGTACCACATGCCAAGCTTCGTGGGGTATATGCTTCTCTTGTCCTGGCCCGATATGAATCTCCGTTCCCTGCGTGTATGCCAATGCTTGCAACTGGGCCGGTTTGGATGAATTATAGTGGACTTTCACATCATCCATGGAGAAGCCAGAGAGGTTTTCAATTCCAGCTTTTATGTTCTCGGGCAATCCTGTTCGGTTAGGCTGCTGTATCGCTGGTGTATCTGTTGTTTTTGTTGAATCTGTTTTCTCTCCTTTCTCCTGTATCACCGAATTATCTGCTAATCCAGTTGTAGGTGCTTTGAGCTGGAAAGCAGGAGGACTAATTGGTACGGTATGTGTGGGTATCACAGCTCGTAACTGAATCCCTCCTTTTTTTTGTTGAGGAGATATTGAGTTCTTCTCTCGCTGTGAATGCCGTCCTTTGGCGATCGGATCGTCTGAAAGTTGTTGATATTCGGGAGTCTCAATTTTTGGTGCTTTTAGTTGGACTACTGGAGGTCTTGATGGTTCTGCTACTGTGGGTATTGTTGCTCGTAACTGTCTCCCTTCTGTCTGTGGCACAGATGATATTGAATCATCATTTATCTGCTGCGTGCGCATGACCTTTTTAATGATACTGCCCCATTCTCTTTCACTAGATCCAACCTTCGGATGAACGGACAATTCGAGATCATTATTATACTTCGCCTGCACTGGTTCGCTGTTCAGCTCCGATATTGGTTCTGGCTGATCTTGTTCGTCTTTTTGGGTGCGCATTACATTGTTAGTAATACTACCCCATTCTCTTTCACTAGACTCCGATACTGTTACCCTTGTCCCTAAACTCGATCGGGATTTGATATCCTTATTTTTGCCGTTTGACTGATGTGTCGATGACGTTTTTTTTCTAATTTGCTGATGGTACATCGAAGTATCTCCTCGATTAAATTAGAAATTTAAATGAAAAATAGAAAATTATTTATGTTTGTTACAAATCTGGCATTTTTATCAATTTTATATCGATTTGAACTTGTAAATCGATATTACGCAAACAAGTGAAATAAAACTGATTTCAACTTCGAGCTACTTTTAAGTTAATCGAAGGAAAAAATCTAATGCAAACTATACCCTATTGGCATCAAAGCAATTCTGATTCTCTGCTCCGAGAGATCGATCGCCTTCGTCAAATTTTAGAAAATTACATAGAAGGTAAAGAAAATCAACATAGTATCACAGATTTGGTTTCAGAAACTTCTGCCTTAGCTCAACTTTGTCTCCGAGAAAAAGCCTCAGACGAGCAATTAGATGGCATTATCCAACCCATACCGCCTCAAACAAACGTTCTTCTTTTGCCTACTTCTCAGGAAATTTTAGTGGAGCAATTAGTAAATATTTGGTCTAATAAGGAGCAAAAAGATAGGTTTCCTATTCTGCAATTATCTCGATCGGACCTAAATACTAAATACAATATTGCCTTAGAAGCTTGTCAGCGTTTGGGGTTTTCTTTACAAACCATCTCAGCCCCATTTATCCCTACTAATCCCCAAGAACTCAACCAACTTCTAAAGCGCTGGGAAAGAGAAGCCTTTCTTACTAATAGTGCCCTTTTACTAAACTACGATAATTTTAGTTCGATCGAGCCAAATCGCGAGTTGGCTATTTCCCAATTTATTGAAAATATTAATACTCCTCTAATAATCGCGAGCAATGAGAAAAAATTTTCTTGTCAGCGTCGTTTAGTTAACTTTGACATACCTCAATTAAACTATGAAGAACAAAAAAAGCTCTGGAAAAAACATCTAGGAGAAGCAGCAATAGAACTTAACAATCAAATTGAAACTATATCTGCTCAATTTAAGCTTAATACTTCTCATATTCAAGAAGCCTGTTACCAATTCAAAATTAAAGACTCTCTTCAAACTAACTCCAATAAAATACAGCCCCAAAAATTATGGGATTTTTGCCGTATTCAGACTGGTACTCAATTAGAAGACTTAGCCCAACATATAAGTTCTACAGCAACCTGGGACGATCTGATATTACCAAATAAACAACGACAACTTCTTACCGATATTGCCACTCATTTACGACAAGGTTTTAAAGTATATTATGAATGGGGTTTTGCCAACAAAAGCGATCGCGGGTTAGGCATCAGCGCTCTTTTTTACGGAGCCAGCGGTACTGGCAAAACCATGGCAGCAGAGGTATTAGCTAACGAATTCGATTTGGATCTTTATCGTATCGATCTAAGTAGAGTAGTTAGTAAATATATTGGCGAGACAGAAAAGAATCTAAGACAGATCTTTGATGCAGCAGAAAGTGGGAGTGCAATTCTTCTATTTGACGAAGCTGATGCCTTGTTTGGCAAGCGTACCGAAGTTAAAGACAGTCACGATCGCCACGCCAACATCGAAGTCAGCTATTTGCTGCAGCGAATGGAAGCATATCAAGGTTTAGCTATTTTGACTACCAATTTTCAAAGTTCTCTCGATACTGCCTTTGAGCGACGCATTCGCTTTACGATCGAGTTTCCTTTTCCCGAAGCCGAAGGGCGATCGCAAATTTGGCAGCGCATCTTTCCGACTCAGACTCCAACCGATGGATTAAATTACCAGAAGTTGGGTCAACTTAAAGTTGCTGGAGGAAATATTCGTAATATTGCCCTCAATGCAGCTTTTCTGGCTGCCGCAGCAGATGAACCTGTCAAGATGGAACATATATTAGAAGCAACTAAACGAGAATATCTTAAATTGAAGAAATTGTTGAGTGATGAAGAAACAAAAGGATGGTTTTAGGTTGGGAATTGATTCATTAAAAAAAATGTATTTTTCTTCACATAATAAACTGTTATTATGAAAATTAAAGTAATTAAGATTACAAAATCAAAGAATAATATTTAAGATTTTTCTGAAAAATCTTCCATCTAGAAATAATAAAAGAAATAAATCTTAATATTATTCTCAAGAAGATTAATCAACAGAAAAATACTGGATATAAGACTGCCAGGTCTATATCAAAGTCAGTCTCATTTTTGTCTTAAATATTAAATATTGGCAATAAATCGGGAGCTTGTTAACTGGGTCATAGTTTTTTCTTTTTGTGCTGCATATTTTCGTAGCATATTTAGTCTCTTTAAACGGCTCTACTTGGCGATGGTGCGATCGGTAAGGAAAAACAGCTTAAACTCTTATTATGTAACTGTTCTAGCTAGCGATCGCGTCGGGTTTTAAGCAAAAAAAGCGATGGCCTCTTACTCTGTAAAAAATAGACTGCATTTCTAGCATAGCCTACGTCGGAAGAGCCCTTTAAACTAAGCCTAATTGTAAACTTTTCTGTTTTCATGTACTGCATGAAAACTGTTTACTAATCGAGGAATAGGAAAAAGTAATTATTGCCTTATGTTAGACCATGTTCTGTCCTTTCTCAAGGAGCAACTCAACAGCTACATCCGAGTAAAAACTGGCGCACAGGGCTTTGAGGTAGTATTTCTTCAGGAACGAAATCAGAAAGAAGTTTCCTTCCACAATGATGCCATTACTACCTTATTAGTCAACGTAGAAGAAGACTATACTTTTCGTTCTGGTGCCGCCTATGAAAAGATGCCACCTCCGGTTGGTAACTCGTACAAAAACCCTACTCTTTATCTCAATTTATACGTACTCTTTGCGGCTAACTTTACTGATTACAGCCAATCTTTAAGATTTTTATCCCTAATTATCAAATTTTTTCAAAGTCATCGGTTGTTCGATCGTCATAACTCACCAACACTCCATTCTGATATTGAGAAATTGACCCTAGAACTGGTTAATTTGCCTTTTAGTGAACAACGAGTTGTCTGGGATGCTTTAGGCTCCTCTTATATGCCTTCTGTCATTTACAAAGTCAGAATGGTTGTCTTTACAGATGAGGATACTGTAGAAATTGTCTCCGATCTAGCTGAGAGAAACATTATTACTTCAAATATTTAGTTTTGCTGCCAAAATCAAATAAAAATTATTTAGATTATGCTTTATAAACAACTATTTGAATTAAATATCTTTCACGACTATTATCGAAACCAAGTAGGTCCTGACTTAAGTATTGAGCCAACAACTGAATGTATTAGGATACTTAGTGGTCATCGTCTAATTATCAAAAATAAAGTTAACGGAATATTGGTAATTGCAGCAGTAGATTTAGAACATAAACCCTTGGTAGAACTTGCTGAAAATTTGCAGTTTACTTTTATATTGCAACTCAAAAACAAAGATTTTATAGATTTCACAGATATTGATTGGAAACCTCTTGACGATCGTATCGATCGGTTTAGTAATGAAAATAATACTCAAATTGGAGTGTCAGACTTAGAAAAAAGTCAAACTAAATTGTCCGAGGGAAAATTGCCCAGGGGTCAGAATATTTTGGGCATAGTCGATATTTATAATAACGACTCTATGCCTAAAGTTTTGAATCAGGGGAGCGAATATAAAATTACCTTTAAAGCCAAAAAACAACAGTGGCGCTATTACCTGGTAACCGATCGTGTAACTAATGGTAATGAATTTTTGATTCAAGATACGACTGGGGAAACAGAATTTACTAGATTGAGCAGTACCGAAGCTGAAGAAACAGATCCAATATTTTCTATTCTTAACGAACAATTTCCTCAATCTCAACAATATCTGTTTAAATCTGACTTAGAAATTGCTTGTCAGGAAGTTGGAAAAAAAAACATTCAACTTTTAAACGCTTAAGGTGAATGCAACCAATAAGCTGGAGACAGCATAGAGCACCGATCGTACTTTTCATTAGCCACAACCCCTGAAATCTTAACTTATGATTTGGCAAATATGAATACAAATAAGCAAATTAAAAATCAGAATTCATAATCAAGATAACAAGAGCGATAAAAGTTTTAAAAATATGCTGCGATGGGCAGTTGGTCGTCCCGATCGAGGAAATGAACTTCCTTATTTTCAGGGTAATCCTGTTGATATTAGTAATCTCAAAAATTTTGACAAAGAGGAGCCAAAAGATTCAGAAGCAGAAAGAAAAAATTATATTCTGAAAGAAATATTTTTTGCTACTATCGAAGATTTTAAATATTGCTTTGAGATACATGATAGAGAAAAAAAAAAGGGGAGTTTAGACGTAAAAGAACCTACAGAATTGGAATGGGAAAAGGTTTATAAAATAATAGAAAAAGCCGACAAGAAAAAAATCACTTGGGAAAGGCGTAACACTTTAAAGTCAGAGCGAGAGCAGTCTGGTTTTGAGAGCATGATGGAATTGGCTCTTGGTCATCCTAATCCTGGCGATCCTTTGCCAAAAATGCCTAATAATTATACAAAACTAATTGATATATTTAAGAATATTACTCAAGAGCCAGTTGTTAGATATATCAAAGAAGAACTTTATCTAAGCTTGGAAGATTTCCGGAAGATTATGGAAATCCAAGCTCCTACAGAAAATCCAAAGGAGCAAAAGTGGGAAGAAGTTTATCGCCTCGTCGAAAAAGCACAAACCAAGAAAAGAAACTTTACTTATCCTCCTATTGGTAGAACGGAAATTAAAAATATTCATGCAAGCTCTATAGTTGATGAAAAAGAAGGACAAGCAACTATATCACAACGCTTTCCAACTTTCGGAAATATTACTACATCTCAAAACTATTCTATCGGATTTGCGATCGCCTCTCCTATTTTATTTTTAAAAGAAGGTAGACGTAATATTACTATAACTTTAAGTTGTCAAGAAGCTACTTTAAATGCCAATAGTATTAATCAACTTATCGATCGAGAAAAAATCCCTTTTGAAATTTATCTTAGTAGTGAAAAGGAATGGATAAAAGTTGAATCTTCAGTTTTTGCCGTTGGTGATTTTATTGTAGAGCAAGAACTAAAAAGTTATGATAATCCACTTTCTCTTGACCCTTCTTCTCTGATTTGTACCTCAGAAGCCGATACATTTGAAGAAAGCGATCGCGATCGATATCTCGTCTTCAAGGATGGTAAAATCTATCAAATTGCTCAATATATTAGTCCAACTCAAGTTCAACTAAGTCCTGTTGGTCAATTATCTTCTTCTCATGACACAGTTAAACAATATTCTGTTTCTGGAATTTATTTTAATAGCTTGCAATTTAAGTTAACTCTTGGGGATGAAGTATCCGCTATTGCGCCATTAAAATCAAATCAATCTTCAAGTAATATTGCTATTTCCTCTCCCGCAGTCAAATTTTATTTGAAGCCAGAAGAGAATAAAGCAAAGGAAAAAGTTATTTATTACGAACAATTTAAATCTATCCGTTTAGCAAAAATCAAAATTCAGGTTAATACTAAAAATACTGTCAATGACAGTTCATTACTCAGCATTCAAGATATTCAAATACGCAATGACAGTTCAGTACTTAATGCCAAAAGTACTTTTCAACCCTTTGGTAATAATCCTAAAGTAGGTTCTGGATTTTACTTCTTTAATACAGAAATTTGCCAGAAAAAATTAGATAGCCTTGTCATCAAGATGGAATGGATGGGACTTCCTCAAGACTTTGGAGAACACTACAAGGCTTATTCGGACGCTGAGGTTATTAAGGCGATCGCAAATAACAGCTTTAAAGCCAGTTTGAGACTACTGAATAACAGAAGCTGGGTGGACATTGAAAGCCCCAAATCCATCTTTATCCAAAAAGATAATACTTTAAGTAATGCAATTCAACTCAATTATCAAAACTTTAATATTTCAGGCTATTCTCTCGACACTTCTACTGTAGAAACCGATACAGACGATCCTGTTGAGCAAAATCGGTATTTCAAACTGGAACTAGAAAGCCCAGATTTTGCACATGATTTATATCCAGTAGTATTAAATAAGGTTGCTTTGTCAACGGATGATGCTATCAAATCCCTAACCGTTTATCCTCCCTACACCCCAGAAGTAAAAGCTATCTCCCTTGACTATACCGCCTCAGTGGAAATTGACTTGCAAGCCTCCCAAAGCGACTAGTACCAATGGGTTAGTAGATGCGGGGATTATCCGCTTGAGTATTCCAGACAAAGCTACTAGCCAGCATAACTTATTACCCAGTAGTTTACATTGGTTACGAGTCACTGTCAAGGAAAACGCCACGGCTATTCCTGATACTCTGGACATCAAAACCCAAGCAGTTAGGGCTACCTTTGTTAACCAGGGGAATGCAGCCGAGCATTTCAGTAAACCCTTAGCTGCTAATTCCATTCAAGGATTTGTCACACGAGATCCTGCTATCAAAACAGTACAACAGCCCTATACATCCTTTGGCGGTAAACCAAAAGAAGATAACCGCGCCTTCACCATGCGGGTGAGTGAAAGATTGCGCCATAAACAGAGGGCTATAACCCCCTGGGATTACGAACGCCTGGTACTAGAACATTTCCCAAAAATCTATAAGGTTAAATGTATCACCTCTGCCGCTGGCGACCGCAATCCTGGTGCTGCTAAGGTGACAGTGGTGGTAGTTCCCGATATTGCTAATACTGCGCCTTTCTTTCCCCTGGAACCTAAAGCACCTTTGTATTTACTCAAGGAAATCGAAGCATACTTACAAAAATATACCTCACCATTTGTGCAAATCGTGGTTAAAAATCCTCGCTACGAGCGCATAAAATACAGAGTGGCTATCCGTTTTCGCTCTGGATACGAACAGGGGTACTATCTCGATCGACTCAATGAAGATCTTAAACGTTTTTTGTCCCCGTGGGCGTATAAAGAACAAGCAGATATTACCTTTGGAAGTTCAATCCACAGTTCCTCAGTCATCCATTTTATTGAGAAAAGACCCTATGTAGATTATGTTGCCAATCTCAAATTAATTGAGCAAGTCGGCATCAAAGCAGGTTCTCAAGGCAAGTCAGATACTTATTATCGGGTGAATCAGCCTAATCTCGCCCAAGTGCAACACCCCGATTCGATTTTGGTTTCTGCCTCTCAACATATTATCGACCTGATTGGCACAGAAAATTATGATGAGGAGGATTTCGAGGGCATTGGTTACATGATTGTCGGTATTGATTTTGTTGTTAGTTAAAAGGAGTTAAAGATCGTGGCTCAAAAGAGTAGAAGTGAACTACAAGGATTATTCAAGACAGGAGATAAGCCTTCTCAACAGGATTTTGCCGACTTCATTGAATCCACCCTCAATATTAGAGATGATGGCATAGAAAAGCCCTCTGGGGCAGATACTCCCCTTAAGATTACGGCACAAGGTACGGATGAGAAACTGTTAGATTTTTATGCGGGAGAGGCGAAGACTTGGAGTATTAACCAAAAGCCTGGTGAGGACAAGGTAGGTTTAAATATATCTAATTCTGGAGGTAGCAAGCTTTTTATTGCCAGCAGTAATGGCAATGTGGGGCTGAGTATCGATCGACCGACAGCAAAACTGCATATTCAGCAGACGGGTAATGAAGATGCTTTGCGGATAGATGATGAGTTAAAGGATACTACTCCTTTCCTGATTAATAAAGATGGCAATGTGGGGATTGGTACGCCAAGTCCAGGGGCAAAACTATCTATAAATGGAGGTTTGCACGTTGGTGGTGATTCAGATCCAGGGGATAACAACCTACTCGTAGATGGAAATATCGATATCAAAGGTGTAATGAGTGGTACTGCCAACGATTATCAAAAAGCTCAATTTACCATGAGTGGTGGTGGGAAAGTAACATGGGGCGGAGTCGGAGGACGCTTGAAATGGACGAAAAGATTTATTGCAATTTCCATGGAGAGGGGAGCAAGTTTCTCAAATGGCTATGTCAATATCGAGATGCCAACATCGGATATTCCAGGCGCAAACGTGTATAATGGCGAACCACGTTCAGCTAATGCAGATGGGGTTATTCTTAATGGGTGGGAAGCGTTATATGCTGTTCATGCCCTTGGGGGCAATGAGAGTGCTGTAAGTTACCGTATCGTCGTTTATCAGCAAGCTTTTTCTGCTCCGAGCAATTGGTTATTGGTAGCTGTGGTCAATTCTGATGATAATACTATCAAATTAGGTACTGGTGTAATTATCAGTGCCAAAAGTTCTTCCGATCGAGGTAGTTCTTTACCATCTGGGACTATTCTGATGTGGTCTGGACAAGTTAGCAATATTCCTGATGGCTGGGCACTTTGTAACGGTCAAAATAGCACACCTGATTTACGCGATCGATTTATCGTTGCGGCAGGTAACTCGTATCAACCTCAACAAAAAGGTGGGCAGGCAACAGTAACTTTGAGAATTAACCAAATACCATCACACAATCACACTAATGGCAATTTCAAGTATCTTTTGCAATCTACAGGAACAAGTACATACCATGGCGCATCGGATAACACCCCTGGGGAACCTAACTTATTAAAGATGGGAGAGATGCGAACCTCAGGTGGAGATGGTGCTCATGAAAACAGACCACCTTATTATGCCCTTTGTTTTATTATGAAACTTTAATTAAATCAGCTATCCGCTATTTTTGACTTAACAATATTTATGAAAAAACAACTCGAACAACGCCTCCAACAACTCAAAGACGAATTTGCATCAGGACAAAAAGTCCTCGCAGATTTAGAAGCCAAACAAGCAAATGTACGTGAAACCTTACTCTGCATTCAAGGAGGGATTCAGGTATTAGAAGAAGAGTTAACTAAAAACAATGGGGCTGTATCTGAACCAGAAAAAGTAGAGGTTTTAGAAACAGAAGGGTGAACGAAAAAAGCTGTGGGATTTTTAGCTAAGTATCGCTCGAATCACCTTATAGTAAGATTTTTAGCTTTTTTGAGGACTGTCTGCCACAGCTTTTTTAGCTCACTCACGGCAATAAATTAATTCGAGTAAACCGTCCACAGCAATAAATTACCAATAACTTAACATGAATGAATACCTTACCATCTCCAGCGAACCCCCAGAACATCCTGGGATGAATTTTGCTTTGTTGCGACAAGAAGGGATCGAGCACATCGAACGCCTAGCAGGAAAACTGTGGACAGACTACAATACCCACGATCCTGGCATTACTATCCTAGAACAACTCTGCTATGCCATCACGGATTTAAGCTATCGGCTTGACTTCGAGATGAAAGACTTGCTTGCACCTTCACCTGGAGAAAAAAGTCAGCAGTTTTTCACAGCCAGAAAAATCCTCACCGTTAATCCCCTCACTATTAATGATTATCGCAAATTGCTAATCGACATCGATGGTGTTAAAAATGCTTGGCTAGAACCAATTAAGAATTCACAACCCCCAATTTATTACGATTCGATTCGTCATACCTTAACTTTTGAAGCTTCTGAACTCACTCAGCAAGTAAACTTAAATGGACTTTATCGAGTACTTATTGAAAAAGAAAAAAAGGTAAAGGAATTTGAAGAAGCGAGTCTCATAGAAAAAGTAAAATCTCAACTTAATCAGCATCGGAATTTATGTGAAGATTTTGCCTCAGTTGAAATCTTACGAATTGAAGAAATTAGCGTCAAAGCCGAAATTGAGATAGAAGAAGACTTTGATGTAAATAAATTAATGGCACAGATATATTTTGGCTTAGATAATTTTATTTCTCCTAACCTGCAATTTTTCACCTTAAAAGAACTACTGAAAAAAGGGAAAACTCCTGAAGCCATTTTTGATGGGGTTCCTCTCGAACATGGTTTCATTGACGACGAACAACTTGATAGTTTTATTAAGAAAGACGAACTGCACACCTCCGATCTAATTCGGATTATTTTAGACATTAAAGGGATAAAAACAGTTAGAATCATCGCTATTTCAAGCCATTTGTCATCAGAATCAGAAGAATGGGCGTTAGCATTAGATCCTAATCTAACACCCCAACTCAAAAATATAGATCTTTTGATGAGTAACATTACCTTCTATAAAGAACAAATTCAAATCAAGCCTAACCAAGATAAAGCTAAAAAGATTCTGAAATCCTTACAACAGCAAAACACAAACTCACCATCAACTACACAAACAAAAGATATCCCCATCCCGGTGGGAGAATACCGGGAATTATCTGACTATGAATCAATCCAAAACGATTTTCCTGCCAATTACGGTATTGGAGAAATAGGTTTACCTGCTTCTGCATCTCCCCAACGCAAGTCTCAAGCAAAGCAACTACAAGCTTATTTAATGTTCTTCGATCGACTTTTAGCTAACTATTTTGCTCAATTAGAACACGCTAAAGATTTATTTTCTTTCCAAACTAAGAAAAAGAAAACCTACTTTTCCCAGGAGCTTTCTCACCTCCCAAGTGCGGACGAAATCCTCAATCTAGATAATAATTTACCAGTAGATGAATGGAATGATATTGATAAGATAAGAAGAAACCGTTTCCTAGATCATTTAATGGCACAGTATTGTGAAAAATTCACTGATTATTCCTTACTTTTATATGACTCAATCCTGGAAGAGAAACTAATTAATAATAAAGTTACTTTTTTACAAAACTATCCCCAAATTAGCGCCGGAAGGGGTAAAGGATTTAATTATACTGATTCCGGTCAGGTTTGGAATACAGACAACGTATCGGGACTAAAACAAAGAATTTGCAGCTTACTAGGAATACCCTACGCTCGACAAACTTTAGCTCTATCCAATGAATCGGATGAAATAGAAGGATTCCATATAGTCGAACATATTTTACTTCGTCCTCGCAGCAGTAACGACTCCGATCGAAACCCTATTTTTTTTAATTTTGGTCGTCAAATTTTGGAATTTCAAAAAAGAACAGATTCAAACAAAATAGTAACTTGTGTGTCTGAGCAACACGGACTTCTAGAAAATGACCGAATACAAATATTTGACACGCGTGATTACAATGGTACTTATTTCGTTACCAATGTTCAACCAAATACATTCGATATAGAAATAGAAACAGAATTTGTAGAATCAGAAGAAGGACAATGGGTAGAAGTAGATCGACCCCTAGATCCTTACTCTTTCCAAATCAGTTTTGTCTTCCCTGATTGGCTATCTCGCTTTCAAAATGAAAACTTTAAACAGCTAATTTATAACATTATCACTGCCGAAATTCCCGCACATATAACCCCTTATTACCACTGGCTAGATAAACTTAAAATGAGAATATTTGAAAATGCTTACCAGCTCTGGCTAAATACAAAAATGGATAAAAATGCCACTAATAACCTGATAGAAATCTTGGAAATTGGTAGAGTTGAAATACTACCATTTAATGTTTTAGGATATATGACTATCGGCACAGATTTTGTAGTAAGTTGATTAAAGCCTTTGGAAGTGAACCAACAACGACATATTATCAAAAAACAGATTATAGAACTTAATTTAAGTTCACAGCAAGGTACTTTTGAATTGCAAAATGAGGTAGGTCGAATATATCGCCGTAAAGTCATCCCTCTCCTTGATGATTTTTTGAGTCAATTCAGCGATTTAGACATAATACATCGAATTAATACTCTAGAAATTAATTTGGGAAATATCGATATCAATAATCTAGAACAGGAATTGATTGAGAAAATTATAGAACAAATTCAACAGCAATTAGCAGAACAAATTAGTCTATCAAGTTCCAGGAGTTCAGCACAGCCACAATCTAATACTAAGTTGCGTGAGTCTTCACCACTGCCTCGCAAAACAGAAGTATTATCTAACGAAATCGAGGGAGAGACGGGAAAAAATACAAAAGAAAATCAAGTTACCTCTGCGAATACAACAAGGGATGAAATACCATTTATTTATCCAAGTAAATTCAGACTAGAATTATGGAGAGGAATATTTTTTAGCCTCTTATTCGGGCGGTCTACTCAATCAAAAAATATTCAATTTACTAGCAATCATTTATTGCACTTAGCTGCAAGTTTTCGTTTAAATTATTTGTTGCTGCTCGATAAAATGCTAGAGGAGGTAGAGAATTTAAAAAAACAAGAAGGAGAAACTTTTAAAAGTCAACTACCAGAAATCTTAGCTCAAATCAATCCTACAGTTTCCAGAGAAAATAGTAGCATTGCCAGCGAATCCGAACAATCTATAAACCAACAAGAAGCACGAGCGCAAACTGAAGACAGATTGACAAATACCGTCGCTCCTTTTAGCGATTCTGATGAAATATATATTTATAATTCAGGGCTAGTTTTATTGTGGCCTTTTTTGCCTCGCTTTTTTGAGTCACTCAAACTAATTCAACAGGGACACTTTGTCAATTCAGAATCAGCAGAGCGAGCAGTTCTTATCCTCCAGTATTTAGTCGATGCAGCAACAGAAATCCCCGAACATCTCCTACCTCTAAACAAAATCCTATGCGGCATAGATTTATTAGAACCCGTTGCAGCGAACTTAGAGATCGCCGAACAAGAACGAGATGAATCCGAACATCTTTTGTCTGCTGTAATTAGCAACTGGTCTATCTTAAAAAATACTTCGAGCGACGGATTTAGACGTGCTTTTTTGCAAAGAGAAGGGATTCTCAAAGTGCGCGATCGATCTTGGCTGCTCCAAGTCGAACAAGAAACTTATGATGTATTGCTCGATCGTCTTCCCTGGAGCATCAGTGTAGTTAAACTGCCGTGGATGAATGAATTATTATACGTAGAGTGGTAATTTTAAAATACTACAGATTTTATAAATATCAGTAGCTCGTAAAGTAACAAAACAATGCAGTTTTCAGCCAACGAGATCGAGTGCGGTAGAGGATTTATTTTTTCAATTTGGGGTAGTGGGAGTCTTCACCCCAACTTAATATTTACTTCTGTTTCACTTTAATTCGTCAATTGGTGTAAAGATGGTGTAATTTAAGATCAAATCACCTGAAAGCATTGTGATAGAAGGATTATTTTGAGGACTGAAAATCCTCGTGTCGGCGGTTCAAATCCGCCTCCTGGCACTTCACCAAAGTAACAGGTATGCCCTTTTGAAAAATATCCTCAATTTTTTACTAACACAATATCACTTTTTGATATTAGTTGGATAGGTTGTGCTATTTTACTCCTGATTGTGGTGGATGTGATTTTGGTTTCACGGTTCGCTCATTTTTTTCTGGAGGAGTTTTCCTTCTCGATCTAAACAGGAAAACAGTTTTAATTTCTCTCAACTTCAACTAAACTTTGTACAGCATTTATTAGTTGTTGAGATGTAAATGGTTTAGTGATATATTGATTGGCGCCTTTTAATTTGGCCCTAACTCGATCGAGGGTTCCTGTGTTTCCCGTTAGCATTACAATGGGAATATCCTTTGTTTGTGGAAAACGTTTGAGTTTCTCACATAATTTATAACCGCTAATATCTGGCATATTTACATCCAGAAATATTAAGATTGGCTTTCTGACTAATAATATTTTCAGTTCCTCGGTGGGCTTCATTATACTGACAACTTGATACCCCACTGATTGTAAAATTGTTTTGACTGCATATTGTATTGTTTTACTGTCATCAATACAAGCAACAAGTGGCTCACCAGACGGTATAGATTTTTCTGGTAAAGTTTTTAGTTGAAATTGCGGGTCTCCTTTTTCAATCCATACTGTTAAAGAATTGTCACTTTCAATCAATAAACAGCTCAGATTTTTATTGGCATATTCTTGACATATTGCATGGACTTTTTCTGCACTTTTTTTAGGATAAATTGAACCTAGATATAACTCTTTATCTTGAAAATAAATTGATGATTTTTGGCGGGAATAATCAATCTTTGATTTGATTTCTTTTTCCGTTAAATAGATTGGTCGATTCATTTTATCTTTAAATAAGTCATCAGTCGTCAGGGAATGCCCACTGAGAACTTAGAACAGTTGCGGGTTAAATTACTCCCCTTCTCTATTTTAAAATTCGAGCCAATATTTTCATTCGGCTAAATCGCTGGTTAATCTCCTATAAATCTAATACTTTCAGGCAATCATTTCCATTAAATAGCTGAGGTTAATTTCCCCAAAGATCCTAAATAATGAAAATATCTTAACTATTTTGAGTAGTTTAGTATTAGCTTCTGACTTGAGTTAATTAATTGTTGTCAAAATTAAAGTTTAATTAAATGCTTATTCTTCAAGCTAAAGATGTTCAACCTTGTTCAGTGATTAAAGCAGGAGAAAATCAAACACAAAAGTTTCCGAGTTTATTCTATCGTGGCTATTTATTTATTCAAATAGCTTCTTATCGCCAAAATCAATTAGCTCTTGCTATTCAACAATGTCGCCAATCATTAGAAGCAAATAATTTGATAACAACAATTATCGTCAAAACCCCTAATAATCTTACTCTTTGGGTAAACGATCGACGATTAAAAATCGCCAATACCCCTAATTTACCTGTCCTACGATTGCCTCAAGTAATTAATTCACTTTTACCAACAAAGGAGCTTTTTGACCTTCGCCAAAATTTAGAATTTTATAAAAAATGGGACCAACAATCTCTTGATTTTTGGCAAGAAATAGCTCGCACCCAGCCCCACCGAAAACATAATTAGAAATTAATTGACAATAGCTCAAAGATCGGGTGATTAAAAGCACCACTATCTATTAATTAGAATTACTAGATTTATTGATTTTGTTTAAAGACAATCTGTGTCAAGTTTGTTTAAAGTAGGAATATCAAACTTTAATAAAAATATTAAAGTCAAAAAACTTATTTTCAAAAAATAAGTTTTACTTATGTAAAGTTACTGTTCTTCATCTAAGAAGTAAAATGTTGGTCTAGTCTCCAGATTTTTTTGACAATATAGATGTAATAGAAAAAATTTAATAATTGCTAAATTTACACAATTGTTAAATTATTAATCTAGTTTTTTGACTTATAAGTAGATTTCAATATTAGTTATGAGCCTTGAAAAAATAGCAGCTCGAGCATTAAAAGACGGTTTCTTGACTCCAGGAATGCAATCTTCCGTCGAAAAAATTTGTACTTCTGATTCAGCATCTGAACTTTCTCTCGAAGAATATACAGCTCTAGATCGAATAATGAGAGGTATATTAGATGGCGAAGTTATTTCTTTGTCTAGCAAAAAATTTATCAACGTCATGGAAGAATTAGTCTTGGGAGAGGCGATCGTTAAAGTAGCGGAAATGGAACAAATCACTGATAAAAACTTAGATGTAGGAGATATTGCTGCTTACGCTCTCAATAGACTTCCACCTCTTTATGCCACAACCTCTCAAGGTGCTACCTATCAGCGACAGTTAGCTAGAAAAGAACTTCAACAATTAATTTCTCACCAAGTTCGCTCTGCAATATATACCTATCTCCAGCGACCAGAATCAATAGGGGAATTAATTGGACAAGTTGAGCAAGTTGGAGAGATAACCAAACAAATTAGTAGTCTACTTCAATCTCATGCCAGTGACTACGAAGCAGAGGGAAAAACTTAACACAACAAATTCTTTTATCCTTACAAAAGCTTAATCGTAATTGGGAGTAGCTTGGGTTAAATTCAAAACAGCAATATGCTCCGATCGTCTGAATTTCGTCTATGAGCATCTCTTCCTCAGATACTCCCAATAAAAACACTTGTTGCACCGACTACCGTCAAATAGATCCAAAAAACCTATCCCCCATGTATCGCCATTACGTGGAGGTCAAACAAAAGTATCCTAATGCCTTGCTATTGTATCGGGTGGGGGATTTTTTTGAATGCTTTTTCCAAGATGCAATAACTATTTCTAGGGAACTCGAATTAGTTCAAACTAGTAAAGAGGGGGGTAAGGAAATAGGAAGAGTAGCGATGACAGGAGTGCCAGAAAAGGCAATGGAACGCTACGCCACTATGTTGGTAGAAAAGGGATATGCTGTGGTTATTTGCGATCAGGTAGAAGATGCAGCGATCGCACGCGCTGAAAAGCGGACTCTGGTAGAAAGACAAGTCACTAAAGTGCTAACCCCTGGTACTCTCACAGACGAAGGAATGCTAAAAGCGCGTCGCAATAACTTTCTCGCTTCAGTGGTTATTGCCAAGGAACATTGGGGTTTAGCCTATGCCGATATCACTACGGGTGAATTCCTCACTACTCAGGGAAATGACTTGCCATCGCTGACCTTAGAATTATTACGCCTGCAACCCTCTGAGGTCTTAGTACCAGCAGATGCCCCCGATATTAATAGTTTACTGCGACCAGGAGAAAAATCAGAGTATTTACCCGATTGTTTGCCAGAGTGTTTTTGCTATTCCCTGCGATCGCAGACTCCTTTTTCGATCGCGGAAGCTAAACCGAGACTGCGAGAAACTTTCAAAGTTCGTTCCCTCGAAGGGATGGGATGCGAACACTTACCCTTGTGCATTCGCGCTGCTGGGGGTTTATTAGAGTATATCGAAGATACGCAAAAAGCAAATAAAACTCCTCTTCAACCCCTGCGCACCTACAGCCTCGCAGACTACTTGATTTTAGACCATCAAACTCGCCGCAACCTAGAAATTACTCAAACTGTGCGCGACGGTACATTTTACGGTTCTTTGCAGTGGTCTCTCGATCGCACCTCTACTGCTATGGGAGGAAGGGGGTTGCGACGATGGCTACTGCAACCTTTAATCGATCTTAAAGGTATTCGCGCCCGACAAGAAACTATTAAAGAACTAATAGAAAACAGCGGGTTGCGCCAAGACTTGCGCACAATGCTCAAGCGCATTTACGATTTAGAAAGACTCGCAGGGCGCGTCGGTGCGGGGACTGCTAATGCTAGAGATTTATTATCTTTGGCAGATTCTTTGGTTAAATTAACCGAATTAGCAGAACTAGCAGCTTATGGTTCCTCTCCCTATCTTAGAGCCTTACAGAAAGTTCCCCCAGAAATAGAAGAGTTGGGAAAGTACATTCTTGCCAATTTAGTTGAATCTCCTCCCCTACATATTAAAGACGGAGGAATAATTCGCGATGGAATTAACTCTCAACTCGACGATCGCCGTCAAAAACTAGAAGACGATCGTCAGTGGCTTGCTAATCTAGAAGTGACGGAAAGACAACGAACAGGTATTTCTAATCTCAAGGTCGGTTATAACAAAACTTTTGGTTACTATATCAGCGTACCCAGGTCTAAAGCTGAAAAAGTAGGGGATAATTATCAACGAAAGCAAACCTTGACCAATGAAGAACGCTACATTACCTCGGAATTAAAAGAAACAGAAACCAGAATTTTAACCGCTAAAGATGACTTAAATAACTTAGAATACGAAATTTTCACCGCTTTACGCGCCAAAGTCGCGGAAAAAACCCAAGAAATTCGCAATATATCGAAAGCAGTAGCGGCGATCGACATTCTCGCAGGGTTAGCAGAGGTAGCGGTATTTCAAAGCTACTGTTGTCCGCAGATAGAACAAGGAAGACAAATAGAAATTATCGACGGAAGACACCCAGTAGTAGAACAGTCTCTCGGTAAAGGTTTTTTCGTTCCTAATTCTACCTATCTGGGAAACACTTCTACTGAAACAGAAACAAACACCGACAACTATCCCGATTTAATTATTCTCACAGGGCCTAACGCCAGTGGCAAGAGTTGTTATTTAAGGCAGGTAGGATTAATACAGTTAATGGCACAAACAGGAAGTTTTGTCCCTGCTTCTGCTGCTACTTTACCGATATGCGATCGGATTTTTACCCGCGTAGGTGCTGTAGACGACTTAGCAACTGGTCAATCTACTTTTATGGTTGAAATGAACGAAACCGCGAATATTCTCAACCACGCTACTCCTAAATCTCTCGTTTTGCTAGATGAAATTGGTCGCGGTACCGCAACTTTTGACGGGCTTTCTATTGCTTGGGCTGTAGCAGAATACCTCGCTGCAGAAATTCGATCGAGAACTATTTTTGCTACCCACTATCACGAATTAAATGAGTTAGCATCTATCTTATCTAACGTTGCTAATTATCAAGTAACAGTCAAAGAAATGCCTGAAGAGATTATCTTTTTACATCAGGTTCGTCCAGGAGGTGCCGATCGTTCTTATGGTATAGAAGCAGGTCGTTTAGCCGGTTTGCCAACTTCCGTAATTCAAAGGGCAAAACAGGTAATGGGACAAATAGAAAAACACAGTAAAATTGCTTTAGGATTGCGAGAAGAAAATAATAACAACTCATCTGTTCTTAAGAAAACATCTTCCAAACAGTTGAAGTCTAAGAGATAAAAGTAAAAAGACGGTAATCCATCCTTTATTGAACTGACTTTATATTGTGGAAAAACAATTAATAATTCGCAGGATAGCCAGCTCTATTACTACATTACCTAATAAAAAAGATTGGATTTTATTAGGGATACTATTTTTTTTATTTAGCGCGATCGTTTTGCCCCTGGGGTTTATATCTCATTTTTTAACTGTTGAGTCAGTTGATTTTTCTGCAGCCACCATTTTTCGCTGTTTCGTCGTCACTTTAATAACTCCTGCAATTCTAGAAGAATTATTCTATCGCGTTATTTTATTACCCCACAACTCCGAAGATATTTCTACTAAAGAAAAATCAATTTTGGGAAGTATTAGTTTAATTGTTTACGTTCTATCTCACCCTCTTAATGGTTTAACTTTTTACAAAATAGCTTTACCAACTTTTACAGATCCAGTTTTTCTATTTGACACGACTTTACTGGGAATTATTTGCACCATAATTTATTGGCGATCGGGTTCTCTTTGGTCTTCGGTTATTATTCATTGGCTAGTAGTTGGAGTTTGGTTGATGTTTTTAGGAGGAGGTACCAAACTAAATCTCATATAAATTTGAGCAACTATTTAGAAAAAAATCTGTAAAGACAAGGTGCTAATATGTTTGTACTGATAATGGCAGTAATTAATTAAGCTGATAAATTAGATTTAGTTTTTATCGGTACGTAACAATTCTTCAACAAAAAAGCCAAGAATCCTCACAAGATCCTCATATTTAAATTGTAAAGTGGAGGTGAAGAGCATAAAAAACTGTTTAATTTAAGTTGGGGTGTAATAAATTTATGAACAATTGTCCTTGTTGCGGCACAACATTACTCCGCCACATTAATCACGATCGCCTATACTGGTTTTGTCCGCACTGTTGGCAAGAAATGCCCAATTTTGATTCATTGAAAATTATTAATTATCATCTAACTGTAAAAATAGAGAAATTGGCTTCTTTGCAACCAGTCTCCAAAAAAAGATTCACCACAAAAAAGCTTTCAGTAGCCAAAAAGCCTCCTCAGCATAGCTCCCCCTTGTACACCGATTGTCCAGCTTAGCGTAGGAAAAAAAAATATTTCCAGGAGAGGAGGGTAGTTTTTCTTTCCTGGCAAGAAACTTGGTGTTTGTCAATTTTTAGGTTGAGGATAAAACACGAACAAAATACTTGTTAAACAAATGACCTCCCCTAACTAAAAAGAATTTTCTAGTATGATATTAAGTATAAAAAGGGGTTTCTATATAGGTATAAATTCTTTCAATATTTTGTTTATCAATAATATCTTTAGATTAAATTTCAACACTTCAAAAATACCGATAAAAAGATAACTAGAAAATATTGTTTTTATAAGGATTAAACTAATGGATGTACCTCTTTCTTCAGATTTAATCAAACAAAAAACTATAGACTGGTGGCTAGAAATAAATACCACTATTCCTGAGTGTACTTACTATTTCGGGCCTTTTAATAATGCTAAGGAAGCTACATTATCTAAGTACGGATATATTGAAGACTTGCTTGGGGAACAAGCTAGGGGCATTACTGTCGAGGTCAAGCAATGTCAACCCGATCGAATAACGATTTTTGAGGAAAATTAGAGCTTTGACAATGACGGCTAGGATAGGGGGTGTCAGTCAAAAGTGAAGCATTAAGGCATTCAATAAACTAATCGAATCTCAATCGATTTTGCAAAAAATAATCAATAAACCATCTCGAAATTCCTGGGGAAGATATTTAGATATGAAAGTACAAGTGCGTTCGATTTTAGTAATAAACGACCAATAATTGCTCATAATAATGTCTTCCACCTTAAACCCACTAGAGATCCCGTAATGAATGAGTTCGTCACGAGTATATTCTCGAAAATGGCCCGCATTTACCCGATCTTCGCGAATTAGCTCGTATGGATTGGAACCAAGCAGCATTCGCACGCGCTTGCTCAAAGAAACGGCATTGGGAGTCTGAACGAAAAAAAGACCTCCTGGTCTCAAAAACCTTTTCAGGCAAGCAAAAACCTGAAGCGGAGAGGTGTAGAGATGCTCAATTACCTCTAGCATCGTCATAACATCATAGAGTTCTGAAGGTGGAGCAGGCCACTTATCTGGATCGATCGACTGATTGAGATTGTAATGATAGTGGTGCGGCTCTTTTCTTAATGGAAATCGTGAATCGCTATACCCAAAAGTATCAAATGTAGCATTCTCTAGTAAATCTTCAAACAGCATTGTCTGATAACCAGGCCCTACATCCAAGAATCGGGATAAGGATTGGCCTTCTTTCTCTTCTTTTAGTCGCCAACCGTACAGCAATCTACCGACCATTAAGAAACGCTCCCTGTGATAATCCCAATAGGCCGAACAGTCTTGGGGCAACAATTGTGAGTGGGTTTGAAGACGGCGGTCTGCCTGTTGGATTTTCTCTTCGAGAAGAAGATTGCTCATAAATTCAAGACTAAGTTTGGTAGATTAGAATCCAAGTTTGGTAGATTAGAATCCAATTTTAGTTAATCAAAGAATTGGTCACTAGCGTGCAAATTTTTGAAAATCTTATATTTTTAATTAACGAAAACACTACTAAAACTATGACATCCTCTCCGTACTTCAAAAGGAAGAGGAAGTAAAATAATAGATAGAAATGATTGTTAAAAAGAGGTAATCTTTGCCTGAGTTGCCTGTTGAGGAAAGTTGGAATCCAGAAGAACTAGATCGAGCTATTCTCGCCTTTGAAAAAATTCAAGAAGAACTGAATTATAAACAAGCGCAAGAGTCTCTGCGAGCTTCGATCGATCGGATTGACCTCACGAAAGAAGAACAAGCTGGTTTAGAGTCCCAAATCGATCGCTTAACTGCCATGCTGGATAAGTTAGAAAACTCTGTAGTTGAGATTGCAGTTTTTGGTATGGTAGGAAGGGGCAAATCTTCCGTTCTCAATGCTCTCATCGGAAAAGAAGTATTTCAAGTAGGTCCCCTGCACGGCGTGACCCGCACAGTAGAAAATGTTAACTGGCAATTAAGCTACGAAAGTATCCCTGGGAGCGATCGCGACTTGAAGCGAATCACTATATCGGGGTCGGGTAATTATCAAATACAGTTAATCGATACTCCTGGTATTGACGAAGTAGACGGAGAAACCCGCGAAGCATTAGCCCGTCAAGTCGCTCAACAGGTAGACCTAATTTTATTTATTATTGCTGGAGACTTGACAAAAGTAGAATATAATGCATTATCTCAGTTGCGGGAAGTGGGAAAGCCGATGTTACTGGCATTCAACAAAATTGACCAATATCCCGAAGCAGATAGATTAGCAATTTATCACAAAATTAGAGACGAGCGGGTGCGATCGTTACTCTCCCCAGATGAAATAGTAACGATCGCGGCTTCCCCTTTAGTAGTGCAAGCAGTCAAGCGAGCCGATGGCAGTCTGAAAATGGTACGTCGTCGAGGAAAACCCCAGATAGAATCACTAAAGCAGAAAATTCTCGAAATTTTACATCGAGAGGGCAAGTCTCTAGTTGCGATCAACACCATGCTTTATGCTGATGAAGTCAATCAACAATTGGTACAGCGAAAAATGGAGATTCGAGGGAGTGCTGCCGATCGATTGATTTGGAAAGGTGTAACCCTCAAAGCAGTGGCGATCGCTCTCAATCCAGTTACTTTTATCGATTTGTTTACTGGAGCAGCGATCGACGTTGCCACCATTTTAGCTTTATCTCGCCTCTACGGTATTCCCATGACCCAAAAATCAGCGCTCGATTTGCTGCAAAAAATTGGAGTAAGCATGGGGGGAATTAGTGCCAGCCAAATTTTAGCTTATCTGGGTCTAGGTTCTCTCAAAAGCCTTTTAGGTATTGCTGTACCTATCACTGGAGGAGGCTCCTTAGCACCTTATTTATCAGTTGCTATTACTCAAGCTGCGGTAGCTGGGGTGTTTTCCTACGCGATCGGACAAGTAACTAAAACTTATTTAGCAAATGGCGCATCCTGGGGCCCAGAAGGACCAAAAACAGTCGTCAAAAATATTCTAGATTCTTTAGATGAAGCTTCGATTCTCAGTCGGATTAAATCGGAATTGAGCGCCAAACTAACTCAAAAAAATAGTTAGTAGTTACAGGTAATTTCTGCTAACTACTAACTACGTCAGGAAGTTATATGGAACAAATATCCTAGTATCTAGGAATCAGACTCAATGTAGAAGGTTCTACCGTGTAAGATCCAGGAGGAAAATCATTTGTGGGGAAAGCACAAATCACGCTGCTGTTCGGTCCGTAAATTTTCACTACGTCTCCTCCACAACTTGTCTGCTGCAATCCATAACCATCTAATAATAAATAACCTGGACTGCCTTCTTGGACTAGTACGTAGTTATCATTGCTATTAGGAACTCCCTCAATGAGGTTATTATTAGGAACTACTCGATTGAGTAATCTGCCGATCACGAATCCCAATGCGAGAGGTCCCCAGAAGCCTCCTCCCCAAAAATTGTTGTTGGACTTCCATCGTCTTCCATCATTCCAATCCCAATCATTACCTCTGTAGTATCTGTTTATGACAACTGGACGATCGTCATAATAGCGATCGCCATAGTAGCGATCGTCATAGTAGCGATCTCGATCGTATCTGTAGCGATCGTCATAGTAGCGATCGTCATAGTAGCGATCTCGATGTCTTATATTTGCGCGACGAATCCGGTCTTGCTCCAGCCTTCTATTTTCCCTACGAAGGCGCTCTATTTCATTTGCTCTTCGTAGATCCCGATTGTGCTGTATAGCCCTCCTTCTTTCTAGCTCTCGATTGCGTTGCTGTACCCTTCTGTTTCTTTCTAGCTGTCGATTGCGTTCCTGAACCCTTCTGTTTCTTTCTAGCTGTCGATTGCGTTGCTGAACTCTTCTGTTTCTTTCTAACTGTTGATTGCGTTGCTGAACTCTTATGGTTCTTTCTAGCTCACGATTGCGCTGCTGAACCCTTCTTCTTTGTTGTTGTTGTTGCTGCTGAACCCTTCTTCTTTGCTGTTGTTGCTGCTGAACCCTTCTTCTTTGCTGTTGTTGCTGCTGAACCCTTCTTCTTTGTTGTTGTTGCTGCTGAACCCTTCTTCTTTGTTGTTGTTGCTGCTGAACCCTTCTTCTTTGTTGTTGTTGCTGCTGAACCCTTCTTCTTTGCTGTTGTTGTTGCTGCTGAACCCTTCTTCTTTGCTGTTGTTGCTGCTGAACCCTTCTTCTTTGTTGTTGTTGCTGCTGCTGAACCCTTCTTCTTTGTTGTTGCTGCTGCTGAACCCTTCTTCTTTGTTGTTGTTGCTGCTGAACCCTTCTTCTTTGTTGTTGTTGCTGCTGAACCCTTCTTCTTTGTTGTTGTTGCTGCTGAACCCTTCTTCTTTGTTGCTGTTGCTGATTCTGGCGCTGTCTTCTACTGCCGTCATCATCATCATCATCATCGCCGCTGCGCCGCCTTTGAGTTATGAGTTGTTCGGCTTTTTCTGTTGCTACTTCCCCCTGACTTAAAGATTTTATGTTTGTTTCTAGAGCAACTGTGGGAGCGCTCGGACTTAAAATTAAAACTGTTGATAATAAAGTTGAGAATAGCTTACGCACGATCTTTTCCTCATCGAGTTGATTGGTCTTAAATCAACTACACGTTTCTATTAATATTTTTCTGGTGCAGTGATATTGATTTTCCACTTGGTTAAGTTTTCTAACGTTAATAGTTTTTTTAGATAGAGCTACTAGCGCTCCTTGTCTTTAAACTCATAACTTCACACTATTCAAAAATGACTGAGCTACCCACACTTATGTTCCCCGCTCGTTTTTTTGCCTTTAACTCGGCAATTTTGAGGTTAGGATAGTTGTAGTGAAAGGAAATTCAAGTTATTCACTGCTCTAAGATTATATAGCTGATGTGTCTTTCTCGTGCCGATCGACATTATGTTGTATTTTTCTTCCTTAATTTTAAACTGATATTTTAGTACTGGGAACTAAAAGACGGGGCAAGAAATAAAACATGACAATTTTAGAGACATTTCAGAGAACATCTCTACTCTAACTAGGAAGCTCGCTAAGATTTTTTCTTCGATCGAATCTTTGAATAATCAAGGTAAATTTTTCTGTTCGATCGAGAGTTAATTAAGTGACTTCCAAGTGTTTAAAATATTTATTTATTTAACTAGTCTCAAAGCTTTAATACATCAAATAGATGAAATGAGGTATTGCTATTGCCTGCTTTCTTCTGGGAAGAACCGTGAATATTTTATTATTAAATTTCCCCAAAGTGCGATGAGCTTATTCTCGAGCTTAGCTACTGTCTTAAAAATAAGAAATATATTGAATATTCCTATTATTGAAGAAAGGAATTCAAGAAAATGTAAATGAATGATTTAGTTTGCTTAACTTTCTCTTTTATAGTTATTTTTATACAAAAGCTTGATTAAAGATTGCTGATTTTGCTGAGAAGGCGCACTTTTTCTCTCTATTAGATATCCATTAGCTTTTTTGGCTTCATTATATCCTTCTAGCATCAGTGTAGTAATTGCTTCGTAAACCTCACTCCAAGCTTGTTCCATTTCCCTATCCCAGTCCGATCCCAAATATTGTTTAAATGTGAGTAAAAGAACTTCACCAAATAAAAGATAGTATTCTGACAAAGCACCGTACCTTACATGACGAGCGCCTAGTCGTTTTAAAGTTGAGGCTAACATCTGAGGTCTTTGCCAATTTCTGATTACTAATATCAAGATTCCAGCTAACATTTTCTTTTGTTCTGCCATATCACTATGCTTGAACAAATTCTGGAATTCTGGATGAGCTTTCAAAAGATTATCATAGAAACTAGAAGCAAATCGATCTATCGATCCTCTAATGCCATCGAGTTTTTTGTCAAGTTGTTGAAATTTATAGGACATTTATTGAGATCCCTCCTCCCAAGAAGACAACTTATATGAGCCCGCAAGTAAATAAAGCTATTCTATAGGATTTAATAATGGACCCTATTAGCTCTAGTTGTTTAGAATTAATGGGGCTCTTCTCCCTTCTGACTGTCTGGTTTTTCCTCGATTTCTCTCGTCGAAAATTTACAATATCTTTATCTGAGCTTGTTGTTAAAAAAAACTAAAAAAATCAGACTAAATATTAATTTTCTTTGAATTTTAATTTTATAAATATAAAAAATAAATTGTATTTTTAGTTACTGAAAATCTAGCGATTTTAAAATCAAATAGAATCATAGTGTTTAACTGGTAATTAGCGACATTTCTACTGGAAATAAAAATGAAAATAGATGTCTTGCAAACAAGTTTCGATCGCGTCAGAGTAAATTCAAGCAATTTTGCCGCTTTATTCTATGAGAATCTGTTTTTAGATTATCCAGAAGTAAAGTCTTTATTTACCAACACCGATATAAAGAAGCAAGAAGAAAAATTAATAACTGCCCTAGTGATGATAATTGACAATTTGTGCAATTTTCCTTATCTAGAAAATCTTCTCAAAAATCTAGGAGAAAGGCACGTCAAATATGGGGTCGGTGTAACGCACTATGAAATGTTAGGAAAAACTTTGCTCAAAACTCTAGAATACTATTTAGGACAAGATTGGACTCTAGAAGTAAAATATGCTTGGCAAGACGCTTATCATAAAATTACCAAGTTAATGTTACAAGGAGCTAGAGAGCAAAATCCTTGGGAGAATAACTTTTTTCCTTATCTTCCATCTTTGTTTGAAAAGCTAAGAGCTGAAGCCATTGCACAAAAAGCTTTGCGAGAAGGTGATTCTGTCACTCTAGTAAAAGAGAAACTAATGGCAGATTATTATTTTCAGAATGTAACGGAGAAAATTGGCAAAGAAAAAACTCTGAAACTAATATCACATTTAATCGACGAAGCAATGGAAAGAGAAGATCACTACAATAGTGTCAAGTCTTAGAAGGGAATAGGGAATAGGGAATAGGGAACAGTGAATTGTTTAGAGGAGGATTTAGACCTCCCCAAACCCATTCCGTCTTAAAAAACGAGGCTTCAAACCAAGGCATAAGGGAAACTGTTACCTGTTGCCCTCAATATTAGATGGTTGAGTATTTTCCTCTTTCTGTTTCCACTCTTCAATTTCTCGCTCTATGGCATATTGGAAATTTTTAGATACTAAAATAACTTCTAACTTTTGTTTATTATTAGTTTGCGGCTCAGTTAAAGCGTAAATGAATTTATCTTGAAAGTCTGGTTTACCCAAAATCAATTGGTGTTTTTTACCATTTTCGAGCAGAATTGTTATTGTTGCTAAAGGTTTATCTAAGCCATATTGGGAGACTCGATCGGAGGAAACAGTAAAAGAGCGATCGCTTTGTTCTTTGGCGAGTAAATTCAACAAAAAAGATATTACTCCATCATTAACAGAAACCTCCTCTGGTTGCTTCATTAGCCATGGTTTTCGATCGTCTTGAGTGCGCTCGAATTTCAGGGTTTGTTCTGCTCTTTCAATTGTCAACTCCTTAATTTCTTTTTCTGGAAAAGTAAAAATTTGCTTTTGTTTCGCCTCGATCGCCTCTCGCTGAGGTTTCCCTTGAATTTCGTAAACATAAACAAAACCACCCAAAAATAAAGCCAAACCTAGTAAAAACCAAGTTGTTCGCTGCAATTTCATAAATTTTTTTCCTTATATTAACGCCGTCGCCACCAAATTACCCCAGCAACAATTAAACCAAATAAGGGAACTATTAGGGTAGCCATTAAACCGATAATTCCAGCTTGAAGATCGCTGAGATTGATGCGGCGATTTTTATCTTCTTTAGGTCTAATAGATAAGGTTGTATCGTCATCGCTAGCTAACCAATTAATAGAGTTAAGAAAAACATCAGAGTTACGCTGTTGTGTAAACCACCCATTAGTAGCAAAAGTAGAATCCCCAATAACAATTAGTCGGGGTTCGGTTTTTTCTTGAGATTTATCGTCAGATTTTTTTATAGCAACAGCTAAATCTAAAGGTCCCTCAATATCTTTATCGGGGTCGAATTTAACCTCAGATGATAACTCACTTTCTGCCCAACTGCGATCGCTAGTAATTAGCAAAGGTGTGGCTTTGACCCCTTCGTAGTTATCCACAGTAGCGATCGCTCTGGCTCTATAGTAGAGAGAAATATCCTCGCCAAAATCATTAGTAATTGGATGGTCGCCATATTCAGTAATTAAAATGGTATCGACCCCAAAACCAATCAGAAGACTCCTACCAGAAGCATCAATAATGGTGCGATCGTCTAGCTTAACTCCCCAATTGTCAAGTATTGGTTCCAAACCTCCATTATTCTCTGGTTCCAACATCAGCAGTAAGTTACCCCCTGCATTGAGATAATCTTGGAGTAGTTTGACTTCCCCTTGTAATAATTCTCGTTTGGGGTCTGCAATAACGATCGCGTTGGCATTTTCAGGAATTGCATTCACCTCTACCAAATTTAAACTGTCCACTTGGTAGCCAGTATCTTGGAGACTGGTTGCTGCTTGTAAGAGACCACCTTCTGTTCCTTGTAAAGTGGCTTCTCCATGTCCTTGGAGAAAATAGACGTATAATGGGCGATCGCGCAATATGTTTTCTATGGCATTAGTCAGCTTAGATTCTGAAAGCGGTTCGTTTTGGGGACTAAATCGATTGTTGAGGGACTGTCCCGATATTAACTTTTTTTTGCTTCCGTATTCTAGATATACTTCTCCGAGGGATTTAACTTGAAACTTTTCTGCCAATTCTATTTTTATCTGCGGATCGACAAACTCAAACTGAAACAACTCTGAGTTATAGCGACGATAATTCTCGAATAATTCCCGCAGTTGGGGATCGGGGGTGCGATCGAATACCCAGATTTTTATAGGTTGTTGTAAATTTTTGACTATTTGCTGAGTCTGAGGAGAGAGAGTATATAGCTGATTTTCGGTTAAATCGACTCGCAGCAAATAGCGAGTCGCTAAAAAATTGACTGTTACTAAAATTGCTACCATTGCCACTGTAGCAACCAGAGCATTGGCTTGTACTCTAGTCGATCGCTTTTGCCAAAAACCGCCTCCCAAAAATCCCAACCACAAGATATTGATAATTAAACCGATCGCCACCATTATCCCTGCGGGAAAAAACGACCAGTTACCAGAGACCAACCCAGCCACCAAACCAACTATCAATAAAATTGGACCGAGTAAAAATAAATATTTTAAATACGATTGAAAACTGGAGATGGCTTTCATAGCTGTTAGTTTCAATATTACGATCTGCCAAAGCGCAGAGATTCGATCGACTGCGCAGTTAGGAAAACTCCTAAAATAATATAACTAACAAACAATATTAAGCTACTGCTATCGAAAATACCTTTGATTAGATTGTCATAATGTTTGAGCAAAGACAGATGAGTTAGCGCATCTCCAACCCATCCCCCCATACTTTCCCCGATCGCGTCCACTATCCAGAGCAATAAAATTAGGGAAAAAGTGAGAATAGCCGATAGAATTGTACTTTCTGTGAGGGAGGAAATAAACATTGCTATTGAAAGAATTGATGCTGCTAGTAAAATTAAGCCTGCGTGAGCTAGAAGTGGTACTGCTGGTTGAATCGGAGGATCTGCGTGACTGAAGGCGATTGTTTCATAAATTACCAATGGGACCATCATCGCTCCAAAAAAAGTCACGACTCCTAACAATTTTCCCACTGCTACTACCCAATTAGTAATAGGCGAAGTCGCTAGTAGTTCTATTGTTCCACGCTTGCGTTCCTCTGTATAAAGACCCATTGACAGCATCGGTAAGATAAATAATATCAGCGAGCCTATTACTCCCATGAAGTCTGTTAAAAACCGATAAGCAACGTCTATGTTTGTAGGAAGACCTTGTTGTTCTCTAATTGCGATTTGCTGAATAATACCTTCTGGCCCTAGAAGCATTATCGTAAAGAATAAACCTGAGAGTAACCAGAACACTGCAGATACAAGATAAGCCATAGGTGAAGCAAAATAGCCCTGCAGTTCTTTACGAAAGATGGCAATAACATTATTTATAATCATGAAAAAATCTCCGCGCGTTGGAAACTTCGCGTCTTTAGACCGAAGAGGAAAACGAGTAGCGGTTTTAACCGCAGTCCCCTTTCGGGGAGAGGGAAATTGTTGTATCCCTCAAAAACTCCCATTGCTGGGGTAAAGTTAGCCTCGCTAATGTTATTGGTCGGTAACTATCCCAAAAGCGCTGTCTTACCCCTCGTAAAACTGTTTAACTTTTGAGTTCTAGAGCTTGGAACTGGCACGCATCCCAAGGTAGGAACTTTAACTCTTGCCAATAACGTAGTCAGTTAAGACTTAAGCTGGTCAGCTAACTGAAGAGGAGGCA
>JASJDA010000247.1 GCA_030065755.1 Prochloraceae cyanobacterium
TATAAAGTTATTTATCGACTCAGTTTTGAAGAGGATATTGCTGAAGGCATTGTCTTTATCAATAAAGAACACCTCTAGCCAAGGTTGACGTGGATAGTTAAATATTTTCTTCTTGAAAGGATAACATCCTAATACTTCCATTTTTAGAGAATTTCCCAGCATATCTGTTTCTCCAATCTTAAATATTCCCGACTTACAATCTGCTCTGTATTGACGTGGAGAGCCTGGAAAATATACTATGCCGTTATTACTTTCTGGCAAATCGAATCCATTTATAAACATCGACGTGCTTCCTTATGTCTTGAATTGTTTTTGCTTAGTCTCGATTTAAGGCTTTCAAAAAAGGCACAAAAATCCTATCGCATCTCCTGCTTTTTTTTATCTAATGAGATACATTAATGTGCGTTATTAATTAAAGGAGAAATATTACTTTCTCCCCTAATGGTTGTTTAGAATTCTGTTTCTAGCTCAATTCCGTATTTTGTGCAGTAGTATTGAAATTGTTTAGATTGATATCCCGACCAATAATATTTATTGGTTATCAACTTGGGATCTGGCTCAGCACCGATGATGGCATCAGACTCCCCCGCACTATATGCATCGGCGTTGGGATCTTTTTGATTTTTCCACTCGTCAATTGCTTGTAGTTCTCTCTGTTCTTGAGCTAAGCTAAGATTATAGTTAAACACAATTAACCCCATTGTTGTTTAGTATGAATGCGATCACTTAAGTTTGCCGACTGATTTCGATCGCTCTCATAACTTTTACTCTTTTATCTTAGCTGATTGACTGTATACAGTCAATTGAATTCCAAAAATCAATAAAGTCAAAGCTTTTTGCCACTTTCGGGAAATTGAACAGTGGTATACTTTTGTATAGAGGCGATTTAAACAAGTATGGCTAATCCTAATCCAAAAACGGAACAATTATCTAAATTTCCTAAAATTGCTCCTGAAGGGTCAGCATCAAAACCCGTTCAAGTTAGGATACCTAAAAATCAATATGATGCTTGGATGAAGATACCTTCCCAGGAAAGAAATCAGTATCTCAGAGAAATGATTGCTAAAAAAATCCAAGAACATTCAGTTGCATGAATAAAGCCACCTGTCTCTATCATGGTAATTTAATCCTTCACCTTCAACAACAACCAGAAAACATCACCCTCGCCACCTACGCTCCTTACCCCAGTCTCTCTCTAATTTTGATGTCAAGCTATTTAATCTAACAACTCAACAATCTCCGTGTATCCCTCTTAACTTAAAATTTAATAGCAAAAAAATGCCAAAAATGGTAATCAAGTTGGATGGAGCGAGCCTTCACTTTTCTGATAATTTCACACGCCAAGAAAGAGGTCTATACTTTTTCATACTTTTTCATACTGAAAAATTAAAAAAATAGAGCGAAGATATAGAAGCGATTAACTTTGTCTGTTTTCTGAAAAAATCAAGAAAGATCTTGATTTTTATTAAGTTTAAGAGCATGAGAATTTTGAGAAGAATGAAAGTCAAAATGAGAATTTTCCTCGCGGCTTTAACAACAACAGCTAGTTTTTTACTAAGCACTAAAGTAGGAATGAGTCAACCTGGCTATCGTCATCAAGTCAATTTTTCTTGTCAAAAGATTGAGAATACACCAACAACTGTAGCCCAAGTCCCCAGACAATACGCTCCTGTTCGTATTATTAAATGGAAGCATATGACAGAGCTAGTTAATCAGCAGCGTTGTGAGGAAGTTTCTCGGAAATTTCAACAGTTTTACGACCGAGGAAGATTAAACTATGTAACTTACGGAAAAGTTAACGGTTATACAGTAATTTGTGCGGTAATAAATAAAGGAGAACAGTGTAATAGCTCCAACCAATTGTTCACTCTCCTCAACAATAATGACCCAGATTTATTATTGCTCAAACTCATGGGTATGTTAGAGGGTAATGTGGGAAGCCTAATTATAGAAGAGAATGGAGGACGAGAACAAATTTATATTTCTCTGGAGAAAATCTTGAACAAGAAAATCAATGCGAGATAGCTAAAAAACTAGTATGGCATCTACTTTATTGACATCTCGACTCTTAGGGTAGGCATGAAATTTTTTTTAGCTATAATCTTATTTTTCTTCACTTTTTCTCTATTAATAATCAGTCCTAGAGTATTTGTTGGTCAAGCTGAATTAGCTTCTTTTCTTTCCTCTGAAGAGCTCAAAAGAATAAGCAGCTCCATTTGCGTACATCTTTTTTATCGACAACTTGAAATTGGTTCAGGAACTCTAATTGAGAAGAAACAAGGAGCTTATTTAGTTTTGACCAACGCCCACGTGGTTAGGGGTGTTGAATCGATTTCCATTCAAACACCTGACGGGAAAAAACATAAAGCACAAGTATTAATAACCCCCCACTTTGAGCACATAGATATTGCTCTATTACAGTTTGACAGCAAGAATAGCTATCAAATAGCAACCTGGGAAAAAAATCTCCATATTCAAAAAGGAGAGCGAGTTTTAGCAGCAGGCTTTGCCAGAGAAAAAGGTTTGGTTTTCTCAACAGGAAATATCTCCTTTGTCCCTGATAAAATCTTAAAAGACGGTTATCAGATTGGCTACACCAGCGATATTAAACAAGGAATGAGTGGAGGACCAATTCTCAGCGCTGTTTCCGGAAAATTAATCGGAATTAACGGAAAAAGTGCTTTTCCCATTACAAATAATGGTTATGTATATGAAGATGGTTCAATTCCTTCTGCTGAACTCATAGAAAACATGAGAGCAACAAGTTGGGGAATTCCAGTTCAAAACTTTATCGGTGAATTGGTTCACTCGCAAAAAGTGCCCAAGAAAATATAACTCTCTGGTTATTTAATTATTTAACCAGCATTTTGAAATAGAGACTCTACGAATTCTTTCTCCCTGATAAGCTGATGTGCAGTTAAATTTTTGCACCGTTCAAAAACCTTAACTAACTCAGCTCTCATTATAGCTTTTAGTTTCCTTTGCCAATAGGTCGATAGTTTGAGCATCTCGAGCCGCGAGCGAAGACGAGAATTCATAATCATTACCAGATATCGAACTTCTTTTTCTCTCAATCTAACTAAACCGTTTAGTGGCTTTAGCAGAATGCTAAAATAGCTGCTCAGAAATACTGTAAAATTGAAGGCGCTTACTGCTTTGTACGATCGGCAGATTCTTAAGAACAGTTAGGATGGGTTACTACCGACAAATTACTGCTAATTCCCTCTGTAGGATAAGCAGTGAGGACGATCGTACCGTCAGGTTTTTTAATCATACCTCGTGCTTGTTGAATTACCAGTGGGTCGTCTGAACTTCTTGGTCTGACTACAACAATTGGCTTTTTATCTACATTTGACTCCGAGGTGCTGGGTAGTGTCTTCTCTTCTTCTGAGCTAACCCTACTTCTTGTGCTTACTCTGGTTTCTAGGGGGCGATCTGGTAGAGAAGTCCATTCAACTACAGGTCTTTGAGTGTTGAGTAAATCCGTAGGTGAAGGAGGTAAACCGCCTTTAGGTTTGACTACAAAAGAACTGCCACTGGCTATGGTCGTACAAGTGTCTTGAGCGATGAGAGTATTAACATCTATGGGGGTAATGGGAGCCTCTACTACTCCTGAATTGAGATTAGTTTCTATGTTATTAAAACTAACTCTACCGTCGATGCCTCGTTGTGAAGAAGCTGTAATGTTTAGATATTGGGGGTAGCCCAAGATCGCGTTGGTAGTTAGATCAATATTGCCACCTCTACCTCTATCGGCATTGGCAGTAATTTTATTGTTTCTGGATAAAGCCAAAATAAAGGGAGTGTTAATACTTATATCGCCGCCATTTCCATTTATAAGATCGCTTCCAGAATTAGTAGAAATGTTATTGTTGGCTCCTAAGACTAATCGTTTGTTGAGAGCGATATTAATATCTCCACCTTGACTACTAGCGGCTGTTGCGCTGATGGCACCACGACGAGCGAGGGTCAGAGAATCAGCAGAAATGTTAATAAAAGCGTCAGGATTATTAGGGCTTTGACTATTTACTGTTATTCTTCCTCCATTAAGTACTTGTACAGTATTTGCCCTTATTGAGATGTCGCGGCTTTTGCCATTACTGGTACTAGCAGATGAAATTAGTCCTCGATCGCTTACTTGTAATGAATTGGCCTTAACTCTCAAAGAACCTCCATTACCTCCCCTTTGTGTTTCAGTAATTAAGCGGCTCGAACCGGTTACTAATATGTCCTGCGCTGTTAGGTTCAGACGACCCGCATTTCCTAATCCTGTTGTCCCTGCTGAAATTTCTGATTGATTTTGTAGACGCAAAGAATCAGTGTTAACGGTTAAATTTCCCCCAGAGCCTCTTCCTTGTGTTTCAGTAACTAAGCGGCTCGAACCAAAAATATTTAAAGTATTAGCTGTTATTGAAATGTTGCCGCTTTGACCATTACCCGAGCTGGCAGCGGAAATTCTTGCCTCATTGCCAATTTCTAATGAATTGGTGTTAACTATCAAATCTCCCCCATTCCCTGGTCCTTTTGTTTTAGTAAATAAGCCCGTAAAAGCATCGGCAAAGGGTTGAAAAGAAACAAAGCCCTTCACTACAACATCCCCTCCTAATACGATCGAGTGCGCCTGCACATTCAGATGGCCTGCATTTCCTTTTCCAAGGGTCGCCGATGAAATTTGCGCCTTATTTTCTAGACGCAGGGTGTGAGTCTTAACAGTTAATTTTCCCCCATTCCCTGTAGCTCCTGGATTAACTTGAGCTAACAATCCGCTAGGAAAATTATCTGCATTAGTACCACTTGCCACAATTTCAATTGCTCTTACAGTTAGATGGCCTGCATTCCCTTCTCCAAAGGTACCTGCTCCTATTTGTGCCCCATTTTCTAGACGCAAGGATTCGGTATCAACACTCACATCCCCTGTATTGGTTTTACCTCTAGTAAAGCTACCAAGTATGGTATTGTTCATTGATAGAGACTTAGCTCTTACTTTAACATTACCTCCAGTGCCTTTTGTACCAAAGCTGGTGCTGTCGAGCGAGCCAAAACTGGTCGAATCAATTAATACAAAAAAATTATTTGAGGGAAAAGATATATCGCCACTACTAATATCGCCACCACTATCAATAGTAATATTCCCACCTAATAAACCGAAGGAATAAATATTAGAATAAAAGTTTAAAGTAATGTTTTCACTTGAGCTTAAGATAACATTGCCCCCATTGCCAATAATTTCAGATAATTGTGAAGGTGAGACAGAATCAAAATCAAATTCACCACCTGATACATCAATCGTCCCATTGAGCGTAATATCACCAGTTGCTCTAAGAGATACATCCCCACCACCACTAATATCAGTAGTATCAATATTTCCTACACTTAAATCACCGTTAACCGCTTCAAGGGTAACTGCGCCACCTGGTGCGATAATTTGACCAGTACTAATTACACGATCGCCTTCTAGAGTCAGATCTTGCCCTTTTCTAACGACTAAATTAGCTCGATTCTCGATCGTCGCCAAATAATTACGCATGGCATTTTGAAACAATGCCCCTGGCTGCACGGTGAGCAAATTACTCCCTGCAGGGTCAGTAGCACTAAATGAACCATTTTCTCCTAACTTAATCCCGTCTGCTGTTGTGGCGTAAAATGAACCGCGCAGGTCTAAAGTGGCATTCTTTCCGAATAAAATGCCATTGGGATTAATCAGATATAGATTAGCTGGTCCTAACACTCCCAACGTTCCCAGAATATTAGACCTCTCTCCTCCTGTTACGCGAGTGAGAATATTTTGAACACCATTTGGGTTGGTAAAATATACTCCTCTGCCTCTCCCGACATTAAACTTCTGAAAACTGTGAAATAAATTTCTTCCTCTTCTCGTACCACCTGTTATGCGATCGCTATTTGTCCCTCTGATATTTACGTTGCGCTGAACTGTTGAGGTTTCTCTACCTAGTGTGGGATCTGGAACTAACTGTGCAGTCGCCGAACTAGATAATAATAACGATGTGCCAACTGAAAATACTATTGCCAGATTTTTTAAGTTGAACATTTAGTTCTCTAACGAGCGTTAAAGATTAGAGTATTGGAACATACTTTACCATCGCTCGTTTAATCTACAACGATCTGTGACTTGCTCACTAAATTTAACTTCTCGATACTTCTCAACCTGATATAAAAACTATTAAGTGCGGGTATGGGAGGAACTGGTGGAGGGACAGGTGGCGAGCGGAACTGGTGTGGGTAATGGAGGTGGAGCTGTTATTAGGAGTGGTTGAGACATACTGTTAATCTAATCAAGGTCTGTATATTTCGATCGCAATATACAGCATTTTGCGATCTGGTTCTCTCAAATAGGAAAATATTTTTTTTAATCCGATCGCCACTGGAGAAACTAACGCGCCGAATAGCGGATCCGGCGAGCCGGATCGAGGTGAGTTAATTCTAGATCTCCCATTAGATGCTAGTGGGATTCTTAGCTTGATGATCGGAGGTCAAGTTTTTAATCCTTCTCCCAATCCAGATGACCTTCAACCAGGAGAGTTTTACGTCACTTTTGTAACTGAAACTGAGACTATTGTAGACCCAGTAAAAGGCGAGTTTCAGGTTGAAGTTTTCAAGCAAAAACTAATAATAAAAACTTAACCATTAATCAACACTGGCTCAATCCAAATTTGCTTATATTCAAGTTCTTGTTTGTCTCGCTTTCCAATCGGCTGATTTCTCCAATGTCCCCGTCTCCAATGCGTAATTTTGCTGCTACTAGACCCAGGATTTTTTGTGGTGTTAGAACTTGTTTCTCGCTTAATCTTAAAGTTTTTGCCAATCCAGACGGGATTTCTTAATCGATCGCTTTTGCTTTTTCCCGTTCCTTTAGTTCCAAATCCCGATTGAACTACTATACTGTCCGGTTTAGCCATCATATAAAGCATTAATTGAAAGCAAAGGTTATCAATAGTTTTGATAAAATTAGCTTCGTCATCTTCCGTAATATTCTCCTGTTTGTATGAAGATTTAGCCAGGTCGGTAATAGCAATATCTCTGTATTTTGGCAATCCGTTCTCGTCTGGAGTTAAACTAATTGTTGAACAATAAACTGAGTCGTCTTTTGAATGAGATACCCACTGAAAACAATTTTCTTTGTAAGGGAGAGGATTAACATTAACTACTTTTAACTCAATTTTTGGTCTTAGATAATTTTGGGGATAATATTGAAAGTAAATCCAATTTACATTAACTCCTTCGGTATTTTTTATTAATCCTTGAGGTAAAATAAAAAGCCCTTTGGGAACAAAAGGTTTTAGATCTACCCAATGTTTTGGCAGTTCGGTATTAATTAAAGCTCTAATCAAATCTTCTTTGACCCAATAGCAAGGAATATTTTCCCGATAAATAAACTCTAAAGCACTTATCAATAAAATTTGATAGTGGTCTAATGAGGGCATTTCAATCTCTGCCATTAAATATAACTGTAAGGCTAATTGCTTAACCAATGCTTCGTTAGAAATATACCCTCTTACGTCTCTATAATTTAAATTAGCCTTGATTCTTTTAAAATAATCAGTTTGCGGTAATTCGTGTTTAACCAGCTTGTCAATGTGTTTTTTAACAGTTTTTTTGTCTACATAAATGCTCATCTAATTTCTCCACAATAACCTTCTTTCGGTATACCATATCTTAAAAAACTAGACTTTTCCCAATAGTTACCTTCAAGCAAACTTAAGCATTCTCCTTTATCTTTTTCCGCTCTGATCTTTAAAAAAAATTGAACCCATTTATTATTAAAAGGAATACCTATATACTCAAGTCCAGGAGTCTCCCAAGTAGGATCTATGACTTTTTTATCTGAGTTAATTAGCCAAGCGTGTTTAAAAGGAAGAGGAACTTCTTTAATAAGTGCGTATCCTTCACAATAAATTAGATCGGGTTGCTTTTTAATTATTTGTTGGCAGTTCCAGTAACAGCTTTTTGGCATTCCTAACTCTATATCTTCAGGAAGATCGATCGCTTTCAAATCTACCCCAATCTTTAAAATCAATTCCTCAAAGCTTTGATATTTCCAGTCGGGCTGATAATTGATTTTTTTGATAAGATCGGCATGTTGTTGAAGATATTGTTTTAGCATTTTGAAGGAATATAGATGTACTAGAAACGCTCTTTATCAGCATGAATGCCTCGGAAAAGATGATTTAGTTGCTCGGCAAGGATATTATATCCATGCTCGCAGTGCGGAAGAAGCTTGGCAGAAAATGGCTATTCGCTATCCAGAAGAAACTAAAGCAGGTTTTACGGTTCAAGAATGGTCAAGTGTTGATAATGTAGTCGTGCTGAAAGTAGAAGAAGATGAAAATGGTAATGAAATATTAATTAATCAAGACGGAAAAGTTGCTATAACCGACGAGAAAGGTAATGTAATCGGTTACAAAGATTGTTTCTAACATTATTATTCTTCCCGTTCTAGTTCCATTAATTTTACAAGTTTTCTAGCCAATAAAGCTGCATTACTTTCTCGATCGCCTCTTTCTTTTTCCAGCCATTCAATTAATTCTTCTGAAGGTCGAAAACTCCAGACAGGACGCTTGCGATCGTATTGGTTTTTAGATTTTTTAATGGTTTCAGGATGAGTTGTATCCCACTTTATTTGGCTTTTTCGCTTCATTTTTTTTGAAACAGTTATTATTTGGTTTTGTTTAAAATTTAGAGCCTCTAACCAACCATCCTAAAAAAGCAGCAATAGAACTAGAAATAACGATAATAGCTATTTGCCGCCAATTTTTTAATTCTCCTATACGTTCCGCTAGATCCGTAATTTTCCCAACTGGCTCTAATTTACCCTCGATTTTTCCTTGTTCTATTTGTACTTGAGTTAAATCTTTTTTAATTTCTTTGATTTCTGTCTTAATTTCTTTAACATCGTCTTTGACTTGTTTTATCTCTCTATTTAATCCCTCGAAACAATTAGTTATTAGCTGCTTTATTTCCTTAATATCTGTATCAGTTGCGTTAGTCATTTTTTCTTGTTAATTTCTATATTTTATTATACTTCGTATACGAAGTATATGCAAGTAATTTAAAAACCTTTTTTTCAAAGAAATATTAACAGCAAAATCCAAACCAAACTTACTTTTCCTTGGTTCTTTGCAATTATTATTCAATTTTTAACTAGCGCTTTCTCAGCAACCGTTAGGATTACTAGTTAAATCTGCTAGATCCTCCTCCCAAATCACTTGTTTTAGGTTGGGATTTACTGTATACAAAAGTGTTTCAAAATGGTGCAAAAATGCACTAAAAATACTATTGAGGGAGCGATCTATTAAACTGCAAATTCCTTTACCTATCTTTGTTTCGGGAGTATCTAAGTGATTTTTCATCCAAAAATCAACCATCTTAGAATACATCTGAGTTGTACTACAGCATTGCTCCCTAGCCTCGCTCCAGACCTTCTCAAAATCAACTGCAGGTACTTTTACTTGCTTCATTGCTCGATCGTTTTCCGTGGGAGTAAATAACAACTGTCGAATAGCATTAGCTGTTATTTGATGAGCAGGAATAGTTTCTATTACTTTTTGCCAGTTTTCGATTAGCTCTTCCATGCCAAAGTTTCGTATTACTTCCGCTTGAGCCGTGCAGGTTGGCAAAATATCGAACCCTGCACTGAGCAAAGCAAAGACTACCCTAGCCGCATTAATTTCTCGATTGATTTGCCAGGCTGACTTACCGAAAACATCAGTAGCAAAATTGTTAAATCTTTTGTAATCAAGCTTTTTGTACAACCTATAGAATTTAATTTTCGAGCCGATTAATCCGCGACGAACAAAAGCAAATGTATCGCTTTGAAACTGATAGATCATATGTCCAAAACTTTCCTCTAAATCTCCAGAGTTACGATCTTCTAAGTCGAGTCCAAAGTCGATTAAATCTCTCAGATGGTTAGGTAAGTTTGACGCAGTTTCCTCGTCAATTCCATAGAGAAAGTCGGATGGGTTTTTGAGATATACTTTTTTAGTTTTCTTAGTCATGATTTTTTCCTTTTTCCTTCGTTAAGTAAAGATTTGTCTTGACAAGTCAAGTTAAATGAGTTAGAAAGATATACTTTAGGCATGATGATTATTCAATCTGTTTGGTATACGAGAAAAGTCAAACGCCCGTGTTAGATACACGAGCGCTTTTTCTGTAAGTTAGTTGGTTCAATGGCAAACGCCATCGCATAATCGGACATCTTTGGTGCTGTATGTGGCGCACATATAAAAAGCGGTAGGATAACGCCCAAAATAGCCTCTAGAGGATCTACCCTGAAAAGCCAACAAAGAATTGAGAAATAGAACATAAATAAGACAATCGCTAGTAAAATGGTTTCCATAATTAGTTTTTTTCCTGTAGTTATGTGGAAAAGCGATCCTTTTTAGGATCGCTGTTTTGTTTAACTAGCTAACAGCTCTTTGGTTGAAGAGCGGACTAGTTTAATTTCGCTTCTAAAGAAAAACTTATTTTCACCGTCGTCAAAAACTACAGGACAACCATCAGGACTATCAGCATTCCCTACTATTCCTTGCTTTCCTATATATTTACCGTCATGACGATCGCTTACAATTTCTATTCTTGAGCCTACTTTTAATCCGTCAAGTTGTGGTGCAGATTCTAGCTTTTTATCTTCAGTACAAATTTCATCTATTCGGGTTTTTTCTTCTTCGGGAAGATAAGTATATGCCCATCGGAATATATCAAAATTGTGAGAGCTTTCTGCCCTTAGTTCCTCCAATTCTTTTTTGGTTTGACAGTTAGACAACCGCCACCGATAATAAACAGCCATACACTCGAAGTCAGAAGTCTGAAGTCTGAAGTCTGAAGTGAATTTATTTGCTTCGGACGAAGTTAATAAGTTTAAATCTTGTTTATTTCTGACTTCTGACTTCTGACTTCTGACTTCTTCAACTGGGTCTTCTTCAATTACTTTGTTTGACCAGAATTTGTATTTACTAGGTAGTTCAATTTGCCTTAAATTTTTAGCTCTCAATAAATCCGTTTTGCCAGTTTCTAAGTCCCAAACTTTATAAAAATCTTTCGTAGCACCTTTTTCCAATATTTGGTAACAACGATTGTTTTTAGATGTAACGATCGCATACTTAGGCAACGAAGAATTTAAAAATTCAGCTATTGGTTTAATTGATTCCGTTTGTCGTTTATGCTCTGAAAGCAAACAACAAAGTTCAAAAGCTTGTCCTGTTAAATACTCTTGTGGGCATTCTGACAAATCTTGTTTTAGCTGAGAAGCAATCGGTTTTGAAAAGTCGATCGCTGTTAACCACCCGATCGTATTGTCGTCTAAATTTCTTATTTTTAGTTCATAGGTATAGGGCAGACGTTGAGCCTTTCTCAAACTAGTGCTAACTCCTGGTAGCCACTGCGTTAATTTATTCTCGAGCGCTTCTAAGAGGAGCTTTGAATTGCTGCCTATATAAGTGGCTTGAGTTTGACCTTTGCTTACATTAAAATAATTGGAAATCGCTTCGTTACTGGTTGGCTGCCAACTAAAAAAATCGTTAGATTTGTTTTCTTTAGCGGGACGATTTGTTAATTCTTCAACTTTATCTTCTTGAACCCGATTACCTGGAATTAATGCCCATACCTGCTGCTTCAAATACTCTAGAGCCTCTCCCGACCAGCTAACCTTTTTCACCGTAGTCTTAAAAGTATCGAGCGCTTTTTCTACTAGTCGCTGCTGACTTACAATCTCTTTTTTTTCTTGTTTCGTACGTTCTAAAGCCTCTTTTAAACTGGCAATTGTTTTGTCTAGTTCGCTTAGTTTTTGATTAAATACAAATTCCATAATTCTTCTCCTTAAATAAATTTCAAAAGCACTCGTGTTAATGAAGTCAGAAGTTTGAAGTCAGAAGTCAGAAGTGGAGTTATTTGCAAAAGACGAAGTTAATAAGTTTGAATCTTGTTCATTTCTGACTTCTGACTTCTGAT
>JASJDA010000248.1 GCA_030065755.1 Prochloraceae cyanobacterium
AGTAAAATGCCTCCTAATATAGATTCTTCAGCATCAATATTATATGGGGTTTTATTATCCATGTTTGTTAAAAATACTGCTTAACTTTTTCAGTTTATCAGAGCTAATTAGTTTGGGGTTAGCTCGCTCTTTTTTATCCTTAGTTGCTCTGATTTTTTCTGGAGGTCTAATACTTACTTTTACTTGACTTTCAGTATTAGGCTCTGCTTGATTACAAATCATAGATAGTAGACAAGCCTCTTGATTTTTGACATGATGACTATCGCGATATTGTTGATAAGCTTCAATGGATAACTTGACTTTTTCTAGGTCTCGATTAGCTATTTCTTCTCTTAACTTGTAACTGACTTTGATGTCCATTGCTTTAAGAGATTCAATTACTAATTCTTGAGGATCTTTGTCAGTTAATTTTGGAGAAGAAGCAGCTTTAATTGGAGCTTGTATCGGAACTATTTTACTAGATGGATTGGAGTTAGTTAACTCTCTTAAGAGAGTGAGCAGTCTTTCATTTTCATCTCTTATTTCATAGATTTCGACTACATGACCTCTGAGAACTTCATTTTGACGTTTCAGTTCTTTAATTTCCTCTTCCAGCTTACGAATTTTATCTTTAGCTACTTGATGTAAGGTTTTAAGACTGTGGGGTTGATATTTACCCTCTGGTTTTTCTAGAGAGTTTAATGTAGTGTCTTTCTTCTGTTGTAGTTCGTGAATATAAGCTTTGATATCATCCCACTTGTAAAGATAAGATACGGAACAACCAGCTACAGTAGCTATATTCTTGAAAGTCAAAGGTTTTGAATCCTTCTGTATCTCTTGAATTGCTTTTAGTACCTGTTCCTTCTTCCGTTCTTTCCTTTTGGCTTGGGTACGACGGAGAACATCAGCTTGTTTTTCTCGATTAACCATTAGCTAATTTCCTCAACTCAGGTAGCCATTTATCCATCGCTTCAATAGTTGCTTTGGTTTCTTCAAGTACTAATTCGGCACCGGCTTTTTCTGCTTCTACTAGTCTCTGTTTTTCTCCTTGATACTGCCTTTCGTATAGAGGTAATTTACTCGTACTGGGACGAAAACTAGAACAGCCGTAACACTTAGGGAAAAGGTTAACAGGACAAGGGATTTTGGGGTCTAAAGTACAATGTCCGTAAACTACTAAACGAGGTAAAATTTCTAAATCTAGTTCATGGGCTAATGGGTTTTTAAAGAGACTTTCAGGTATTGATTGCCAAGGCAAAAACTTGTTATCAGAATTCATCAAAAGTTCCTGAAATGGCAAATCCACCTGTGCTACTTGTTCTTTGGTTGGTGGTGCATAATGTTGAAAAGTAGTTTTACTGGTTTTATGGTCTGCATACAATTGAGCAGCTTTAATCCCATACTTTATACGAACCTCTTGTAATCTAGTAGAACGAGTAATTTTTCCGGTAAAGGTAGGCTTTTTTCCATTGGCATCTAATATATTTTCTCTTTCTATTAACAGACGTATGATGCGAATTAATGGATTATTATCTGCGTTTACGTGAGGTGGTATTGGTAAAGGTTTAATATTAGAAAATTCTGGATAGGATTTTATATGTATGCCTCTAAAATGACAAAATAGATAGGAATAATCTTCACCCAGAGTATTTCTAATCCATTGCTGTTGTTCTTCTATTGTTCTTCTAATTTTTCGGCTAACAAGTATTTTATGATGTCTATTTTTCTTTTGTTGAAAAAACTTAATGTACCATTTCCCATTTTCTTCTATTAAACAATCAAAAGCTAATTGACATACATCTCCAGGTCTAGCAGCAATATAGGCTTGAATTAAATATTGACGAGCGATGGGAAGAGGTATTTTATCTAAGTTTCGCTTAATACCCTGACGAGTTACCTCATCTAACCAATCGACATCGTTTCTATTTTCTTTCAAAAAATCACGACTGCGAATTAATAACGAAGTATCTAAATTTAACCATTCAAAGAAATTTCTTAAATTACTTAGTTTTCCATTAATGACGTCATTTTGATTATTTTTACAGTTATCTAAGAAATTTATTATAGTATCTCTATTAATACTATAAATATTTAATATGTTCTGGTTAATGATTATTTTTCCTAGTTGTTTAAATGCTGTGAGTTTAGAATTGATAGTTAAATCACTACTAGCTCTTTTTGACTTTAATAGGTAATAGAAATATTTTTTTATTTCTCTTCGATACCATTGAGGATTTATTTCTTGGAAATATAATTTATTGTTTTTAGGTTGTTGATAAAAATGTCGCAAATCCCAAGTATCCTCATCAAAGCAAAAAGGTAACAACTCTTCTTCTATTTGACTACCTATCCACCCAGCATAATGAGTTGAACTATTATCAAAAATAATACAACAAAAACGACATCTATGCTGTTCTCTTCTTTTAGAGGCGTGAAGATATATCCAGCCTTTTTGTCCGTCATGACCGATTTTAGTGCATATAGGATTAGGGCATTCTATTTGGGGACAGTAATTATAAATATATGCTGGAACTTTATTAGTCAAACTCATTGTTTTACCGCAGTTGACACAGTTAAGTTCAAACTTACATTTACTTTTTTTTTCAAATCTATAGTTTTTAATATTCTCCTTACAGTCAGGACAATTATATTCATTTTTATACTGACTCTCCCAATCGACTTTTAATGTGCCATGTAATGTTTGATGAATAGAAACAGGTTGATATTTACGATTAACCATTATTTCAATCTCCGTTCAAGTTGTTAATTTTATTTAATCCTTGTAATCTAGTTTTTAATAACTCTAGTAATCTATTAATTTCAGTACTTGTTCGCTTTTTTCCTGCAGTGTTTGCTTGTTTTAAATCTGTCTCTAAATTTTTGATATCGATTTCTATTTTGGGTTTATCTTCTTCTGTGACTCGATGATAGCCACAGCCTAAACAAGCGTATCGGTATTGACAATCTCCTAACATTGTGGGTCGATGACACTCCCCTAAACTTGTACTAACTTTGATTTCCATGATGTCTGCTAATTGCTCGTATCGACGTTTTCTTGGTTTAAAGCTCGTAACTCGACCATACATATCTACGTAGTTTTTAGCATTAGCTTCTTTCTCTAATCGCTCTAAAGAACGTTTTCTATAATGGGGGAGCATATCTAAAGAACTATGACCCAATACAGCAGCAATATACTCATCTTCTGCTTCACAATAAGCCATGATGCTTGCTTTCGTACGTCGAAACATATGGCTTGTCAGATTAAATTTATTGCCGTGTTTGTCTTTAAGATGAGCTTTTTCACTAAAATCTTTTAACCATGCATAGATAGTTTTCCTGTTTAATACTTCTGAAAGATAAACTGGCTCTACTTTGAATCTGTTGCCTCGACTACCAGTATTTTTACTATATGTAGAAATCTTACAAAATAACTTATCAAAATCAGAATTTGAACCAAGCTTTGTATCTAAAAACTTTTGTTGCTCTAAGATTAATTCAGCTACTAACGGATGTATTTGATAAAACTTCCAGTTTTTTTGCTTTTCAATCCATCTTAATAAAAACCATTTTTCGCCTTCTTGCTTTAGGCATTGGCGAGGTATTTTTAGGAGTTCTCCAAGGCGACATCCTAAGATAATTTGTAATCGAAAAAACCGCTCCAATGGGGCTGGAAATAAATCAAAATTTTCATAAACTTGATGTAAAACTTCTTCGGGAATGGTCTCTATTTTTGGCCTTTTAATTGGAAGTTTAATAGAAATATAATCAAGTTTTAGCCATTGTTCTTCAGCCCACAGTTTAGTGATGTAGTTAATAGTAGATTGTCGTTGTCGATTCTTAGCAATAAATTCTTGTAATAAAGTGTTTTCGAGCAGTTGAGGCTGAGTATAGCCTGTAGATATTAAAAACTCATCTAATTGTTTGAGCTGGGAATTTCTGCTTCTAATTATATCTACACTATGCTTATTTCTAGCGATAGCTTTAGCAGTTAATTTAGCCAATAATTTAAGCCAAGGCAATGAAAAATTTGTGAAATAAAGATTACGAATACCGCTGATTTTTAATTCTTCTTCTGTATAACCCAAATCAGTTAAAGCCCAAACATCTTGATTCATCCAAGAGTCATTAATCCATTCCTGACCCAATTCAGAATTGACTACTCTTTCCTGTAAAGCTTGTAAAGTTAACATTTTATTCTTCTTCTTTTGCTAAATAAGCATCTAAATTCATTTCATCGAGTACATGAGAGTAAATATCTTTAGTTGTAGCGATGGATTTATGTCCTAATAACTGCTGCACGTATTGGTCAAGATATCCAGCTTTGAGCATACGGGTAGCAAAGGTGTGGCGAAATAAATGGGGATGAGCTTCAATACCAGTTCTATCTTTAAGTTGAGCAAATAAATTATTCAATCGCGCACTGGTCATGGGTTTACCCGCATATTGGCCATCCAGATTTACGAATAACATTCCATGTCCCTGTTGTTCTGCTTGAGTCGGATATTCTTCTAGTAAATAAGCCTGAAATGTTTCTTGTATGTCTTCACAGTTGTGTAGGATGGGGATTTCTCTTTCTGTACCTTTGGCTTTTGCACCGTTAGGATTATCATCTCTGCGTACAATCCTGATTCGTCCTCTGCTATCAAAGTTTTGAACGTCAACTAAATGTAAGCCTAATAGTTCACCACGTCTGATTCCTGTTTCTCTCAAAAGCATTACTATGAGCCTATCTCGATAGGTATAACAACCATTAGCTAGTTGAGTTACTTGCTCGTCAGTAAGACAACCAGGAAAGTTTTTTGGTTCTTTTACCTTGATGCGTTTTTTTTTGTCTGGAGTACTTTTGACAATTCCTCTTAAGAAACCACCACGCTTACCCCAGCCATGAGCCAATTTAGTAAATTGTTTTTCGTTTACTCTACCTTCTACAACGTGAAACTCATACATCCCTTGAATCGCTGTAACTGCCAGATTGACAGTACGGGAGCTACGTTTGGAGACGGCTTCTCTAAACTCTTCTGAGATGACTTCAATATCTCCTCCAAGAAGATACCAGTTAACAAAATCTGCTAGTTCCTTTAAACCTACATCTTGCCAATCAAGAGATTTGTACTCTAACCAATGCCAGAAATCGACTAAGCGACAAGCATAGGTATTGACTGTATTAGCTGCTAGTTGTCGCTTACGACAGTAATTTAAGTACCTTTGGATAGGTTCGATGGGTAAGCAAGTTTCGGTGTCGAATACGCAGCAAAATCTCTCGGAGGTTTGAGGGTCGATTGCTCTTTCTATACTTATCACTTTTACTTCGTGGAAAACTTTGATAGATTTACTCTACCATAAAAAATATCCAGTTGTTGTTGTTTTTTCTATATTAAGCAATATAATTTTGTTGTTGTTATAAGGACTAAAACATGAAGATATTGGAGATTATGGAGATTATTTTCTTCGGATCGTCAGAAGAGAAAACAACCCTAATAGAGCATTAGTCAAAGGACAGCAAAGAACAATCCCAGTTACTAAAGAATTACTTGAATTATACGATGAGTATCTAATCAAAGAGTATCCGGTAAACGATTCAGAATATGTTTTTGTCAACATTTGGTCAGGCAATATCGGAGCACCAATAAGCCTGAATACACCGAATAAAATCCTGAAAAGATTAGAAAAAAAAACGGGAATTAAGGCTTATCCGCACCTATTCCGACACAGCTATGCCACCCGACTTTTAAGGGCTAACTATTCACCAGAGCGAGTCAAGTATTTAATGGGGCATCAGGGTATTTCTACTACTTTGGACACTTATTCCCATGTAATTAATGAGGCTAATTTATGGTCAGTGATTGAAAGAGAGGCAGAGGCAGAAGAATGAGTTTAAACCAGTTAAATTGGAGGGCAGAAGATTATGATGGGTTATTTGAGAAAGAAGTCCCATCAAAACTATTAAATAAGGCTCTCCTACAAAAAGATATTTGGCGAACCCGAGAAGATTTAGGTTTAGAAACTGATGAACACCGCCAAATATTAACAATTAATTTTAGTAAAATTCGCCCCTCATGGTTTAATTTATTAGCCAAGCTTTATGTTTTGACAAGAGCTAACTTAAAATTTGCCATAGATTATATACGTTCAGACATAACTCATTTTAATAAATTTGCTAAATTTCTCAGAGAAAAAGGAATTAAGGATGTTCAGGACATAGATAATAAATTATTTGAACAATTTGATTATTGGATTCATCTAACTGAAATTAAAGAATCAACAATCGCTGCTCATTACAAAAGTTTAAATAATTTTTTTAATACCTGTCGTCTTGAGGGGTGGTTAGATATCAATACTTACTGGTTTAAAGGAAAAACCTGGATACACAAGAACGGTGAAATCAATTACATCCCCGAAGAGGTTTGGAATCAGTTGGAGTCAAATTTACATCATTTCCCCAAACCAATGCAAAGAAAAGTTCTAATAATTAGAACTTTAGGATTAAGAATTGGAGAGTTGCTCAATTTACCTTTAGATTGTCTGAGGAAAAGAGGGAGGCAATGGCGATTAAGATTAGAAACAGAGAAGTTTAAAAGAGAAGATGAATTACCAGTACCGTTAGATTTAGTCCTAATAATTAAAGAGCAACAAGAGTATATACGAGAAAACTTTGGCGAGAGTTATAAAAAACTATTTTGCAGCAATAAAGATGGGGGAAAAAAGATTCAGGGGGTTCAAAATTTTAATTTTACACCTGTGGCTAAAGTGATGCATGGTAATACATTCAATCGTTGGCTAAATCAATTAGCGGCTCAATGTAATATTTGCTCAAAAGATGGAAAACGTTGGCATTTTACTTCTCACCAATTTAGACGCACAGTGGGGACGATATTAACGAATGCGGGGATTAGAGACTTAATTATTCAAAAATACCTTAGACATCGTAATCCCGAGCTGCAAAATCATTATAAACATCTGCTTAAAAAAGTATTAGGAGATGAATATCAGGACTTAATTAAAGAAAAAAAATGGGTCAATATCGAAGGAAAAGTAGTAGCTACTCATAAGCCTCAAAACGTGATTGAAGAGTATATGCGTTTGAGGATGCACCAGATAACTACTCAAGTAGGAGAATGCCACAGAAGTAATCTAAAAGAGTCTTGTCCGACAATTAATGCTTGTTGGCGTTGTGGAGATTGGAGGACATCAGAACAAGATTTGCCATTTCTGAAACATGATGTGGAAAGACTAAAAGCTGAAGAGGAAAAAGCTAATAACTTAGGCCTGGTTAGACAAGCCAGAGAGATTCAAAAAGATCTGGGTTTACTGGAAATAAGAATTAAGGGCGGAGAAGAGATAACTAAAAATGATTAAAATAGATTGGAAAAAAGACTATAATAATGAATTTATTTGCCCAAACTGCAATCTAGGTCAGTTATCTTTTAAGAGAATAAAAGATGAAAAAGCACAATTTAAATGTCTTAAATGTAATAAATTAATTGCGGCTTCTCGTCGGTTTACTAGTGATTACTTCACTCGGAAAGCAGCAGCTTATGGTTTAGGCTGCCCCAGTGCTACCTGTGATGCTAGACAAATGATAATAGCATATATTAGAGCTGGTAAAAAAAATTTTCAATGTCAAGTTTGTCAGGCTAGAGCAGTTGAGTCAAACGAGCTAACCAGATATATTTTAAGTAGATATGCTCACAAAAATCCAATTAAATTTTTTAGTTTTGAAGATGACGAATGGGATTTAAGAACAATTAATACTTCAATAGCCAAGAGCGAAGAAAGTAAATACATGGTTAATTTTAGTCGAATTAAATACGTTTGGTTCAAATTATTGTGTAAAAAATACATTTATCACTTGTGCAAACTCAATCAAGCTTACGGTACTATTGACCACTATTTGGTAGGATTAAGACAATTTTCTACTTATTTAGTCGAGCAAAATATCTCCAAGTTAGAAGAAATAAATCGGGACTTAATTCTGGATTTTTCAGTTGGAGATAATCCGACTGAGGGAATAATTAGAAATCGACTTAAAAGTTTAAGAAAATTCTTGACGACGGGCCAGATTCAAGGTTGGTTTGAAATTGACCTCGACCTAATTCGAGATAGTGACTATCCCCGGCAAATTCGTAGTAATCCAGACCCAATATCCAAGACAGTGAGAGAGCAGATAGAAAAAAATTTACACAAACTTCCAGCCCCCATTGCCCGCATGTGGATTGTCTGTTTTTTTACTGCTATGCGTCCTTATGAATTAGCCTTACTCAAAAAAGATTGTTTAGAGCAGGTAGGGAAAAATTGGCAACTTATTTGGGAGAGAAAAAAAGGTAAAAAATTCGCTCAACATTCTGTCCCAATCACAAGAATAATCGCTAAAGTAGTTCAAGAACAAAAAGAATACATTGAAAATTTATGGGGCAAAGATTGGAAGTATTTATTTTGTCACTACCAAAATATTTCTCAAGATGATTCAACTCATCCTCGGTTGAAAGCCGTTCCCAAAGTTATACCTACTGGTTCAGGTGGACAGCCTCTACAAAAAGCAATTCTCACCTTAATTAAAACTGAAAATATCAGAGATGATAATGGAGAACTAGCCAAATTTCAACCTCGTCTTATACGAGAAACTCGATTAACTGAATTATTCCATAAAGGACATGATTTATCCGTAGTTAGTGCTTGGGCAGGACACCGAGAATTAGCCACAACTGCTAATTTTTATACTCAAGTCACCTGTGAACAAATCGAGAAAGAAGTCGGTCATATTCAATCTGCTTTAGTTAATGCAGAAGGAAAAAAAATCCATTATGAATCTATGCCCAAATCCTTTTGGTCTAATCCTAAAGCTCATGAATTGGAGCTGAGTGCTACTCATATCAACACTCCTATTTATGGTTATTGCTCCCTTGAATTAGATCGAGAATGCCAAAAGTTTAGGACTTGTTATACTTGCCATTTATTTGTCCCTAAATCCGAAAAGTTATCTCTATATGTTAAACAGAGAGATGAACTAAGAGACAAAGAAAAAGAAGCATTAGCTAATGGGCATGATGTTTTAGTCGAACAATTTAGCACACAAGCCGAGCGACTAGATCGGATTATCGCATCAGTTGAGGGAGTAGGATGAACAATGGGAAAGAGCGGACAAGAGAATCAAGAATTAATACTCTCAAAGAAGCTCAAGAAACTCGGAAACAAGATGCTAAAAATCGAGTCTATCAAGCTCTTAAAAGATTAGATAAATTCCAGGCTAAAATCAACTTTCATACTGTAGCTAAAGAAGCTAATGTTAGTGTGAGTTATCTTTATAAATACCCAGAACTAAAACAGTACATTAGTGAATTAAGAAGCCAACAAAACTCTTTACCAGTCAAGCCTACAGCTCAACCTAATTCTACTTCGCGGGGGAAAATAATTACTCGACTCCAAGCCAAACTTAAAAAATTAGAGTCGGAAAATCAAGAACTAAAACGCGAGAATAAAGCGCTAGCTGGTAAATTAACTAGATTCCACCTGATCGAGGACCAGGTTAAACGATTACAACAACAAAATGAAGATTTAAAACTAGCCCCACAAGCCATCGGGGAAAAAGTAATATTTATCCAGCCAAAATTAAATGCAGAATCGACAAATAAAGAGCTAATTAAATCCGAACTAGAAACATTAAAAATTGACTTAAATTCGACTCTTACTAAAACGATAAAAGCCGCTTCATCAGATACTGTTTTAGCTGCTATTGAAGCCTTAAAAGACCAGCTGACTAAACAAGATATTTCTAATCCAGGTGGTTGGTTAAATCGAGCTATCAAGCAAGGTTGGACTAAAGCAGAGGAAATGATTCAGCAATCGACTAACCCAGAACAAAAAATAATTAAAACCTCAGAGTTCCCCTCAAAAAAATTAGTCAGTTCCGCTCGACTTAAAAACTTAAGTAGTATTTTCAACCCAGATGGATAATCAACCACCATATAACATTGACGCTGAAGAATCGATATTAGGGGGAATTTTACTCGACCCTCAAGCAATTATGATTGTGGCCGACATTTTACCAGTAGAGACTTTTTATCTTTCTAGTCATCAAGATATCTACAAAGGGGTTTTAGCGATACATAACCAAAACACCCCAGTAGATTTAATGACTGTTTCTACTTGGTTAGCTGACCACAAAATACTCGAAAAAGTAGGTGGCCAATCTAAGTTAACTCAACTAATAAATCGGACTGTTTCTACAGTTAATATTGACCGTTATGCTTTATTAGTCTTAGAAAAATATCAACGCCGTCAATTAATCCAACTTGGTTATCAAATAGCTGAATTAGGAGCGGATACTACACTCGAATTATCAACTATTTTTGATCGAGCGGAGTCAAAAGTTTTTAAGTTGACAACTAACAAGCAAGATAAATTTAAGCCCCAATTAATTAGGGATTGTTTGGCCAATGTTGTTAAGAAATTAGAAAAGGGTTCATCTCCGGCTCTCCCTACGGGTTTAACTGATTTAGATGCTTTAATTGGAGGCTTAATTAATCAGGATTTAATTGTGATTGCTGCCAGACCTTCTATGGGCAAAAGTTGGTTAGCTTGTTATCTAGCTAATTATCTCGCTAATACTGTTAAAAAGCCTGTGGTCTTCTTTTCGGCTGAAATGTCTATTGAACAGCTGACAAAAAGATTTCTATCTCTGCACACGGGGATTGATTCGATGCGATTAATTCACCATCAAATTTACGAGGATGAATATGATTCTTTAGTAGCAGGTTTAGAAAGTTTAGCCAAATTACCGATTATCATTGATGAGACTCCAGCTAGTGAATTGACCCCTACCAAAATCCGAGCGGTATTGAGGAGAATTCAATCAGAGAAAGGAGAATTAGGATTAGTCATACTCGACTACATTCAAAAGCTAGGAGATAGAGCAGCTCTTAATAGAGCGCAAGCGATTGGTAAATATTCGGGTGCTTGTAAAGATATCGCCAAACAGTTTAATGTTCCATTCGTCGTTTTAGCTCAAATAAACCGAGGTGTTGAAACTCAGAGTAACAAACGTCCTACTATGGCTTCTATTAAAGATTCAGGCGATATAGAACAAGACAGCGACCTGCTTTTAATACTGTATCGAGAGGAATATTACAACTCCAATACCGAGGATAATGGTGTACTAGAGATTATTGTTGGCAAAAATCGAAATGGAGCTACGGGAACTTGTAAGGTTACCTTCGAGCCAAGTATCGGTAAGTTTAGTAATTTAACAGAAATTAGCCACTGATTCTCTGTGAGCGTGGGGGTCAGCGAACCCTTGCTCCCTGATTATCGCGCCCAAGCTTGTGCCTCAGCATAGCTGCCTTTCTCGCTCGAACTCGTTAGAGAAAATATCCACATCAATAAGATGACGATATATCAACGTTGTGGAGGTTTAGGGCCAGATAATACCAAATGCCCCGCAATGCAAATCTTAGGGGAGCCTACCACCAAAACGGAGCTAGATAGCAATTATCGTCAACTTAAGGGACATCTCGAAACTAAGATTACGCAATTCAAGGGTGATATCCACAATTTAGCAATTCACCCAGATGCTCAAAGTGAGGAAATAAATGATAAACAGTTCGATCGTTATATTGCCCAGATAAATGACACTCGCAACAAGCTTAATCTAGTTAAGTCCTTATACCAACTGCATTCTGACAATTGGAACATACTTAAGCCCACTATACCGATAGCAGATTCAGACTATCAAAGGCGCATGAATCAGAAAATTCCTCATGGTTGGTCAGTTGAGAGTTTCTGGTCATGATGCTCGCCTACACGATCGCAAAAGGGATCGTGGACGGAGTATAAATCTAAAGAAAAACTAAAGTAAATGTAAAATAATGTTTTAACGCTTTATAGTTTTATGTAGAGATTTAAATACCCTTTTCAAAACTGCCAACCCAAATCGATATATAAAAGGGCTGGCCGATAAAGTAATCAAATGACTGTGGCGCAATTAATTATTGCGCCACAACCTAGATAGTTCATATAGATTGGTCTATCAGAAAGGACTGATAGGAAATAA